>JBFLYA010000168.1 GCA_040757115.1 bacterium
TCGTGGTGAATAGTTACTCATATTGTTTGGAATTTTGAATTTTGGTCATTGGAATTTATTTGTATTTTGGAATTTGTGATTTGGAATTTTGCCACTTACTCCGCTCTCCTGCAATCTCTAATCTCCCGTTTATAGTTTATCCTTGTTTACCTCATCTTGTTACCCAACTTGTGGGTAAGGATTAGACCCCCGCCAGCGGGGGACAACGGCCAATCAATCACTTGAATGGCGACAGAGCACTAGTGTCGTGTTGAACAAATAACGCACAGAATTTGATTCTGGTAACTGGTGATTGGTAACTGGTAATTAAATACCGTTCGGCTGATCTCAGGACGAAACTATTTAACCAATTACCAGTTACCAATTATCCGTTTGCAGGTTATGAAATCTGATGATACTCCGTGCAAAACTTACTCAACACGACACTATCCTCCTACCTACTTTCTCCCTTCCGCATCCGTCCATAAGTCTAATAAATCCAAAGCATTACGCCTCTGGCAATTTTTATTTCCATAAGGCAATTTTTATTCACCACAGAAGTTTAGTTATAAATTATGGTAACTGTTCAGGATATAGCCACAGAGTCACAGAGAACACAGAGGGAATATATAACTACGAATGAACACAAATACAAAAAAATTTCCACCTGTGCGGTTAAATGTAAAATGGATAATGTAAAATGAAAATGTATAACTGAAAGGTAATGAGTCTTGCGAAGTACTAAAATTTCCCATTTTTCATTTCCTATTTTACATTTTACATTTATTTTTCCTTTGCGTCTCTGCGATGAATTAGTCTAATCGCACAGGTGGAAAAATTTGTAGTATGAGGCTTTAGCCTCGCTTCTGGCAAGCCAAAAGGCGAACCTAAAGATTCGCACTACATTTATGGGATGTCAGAGGTTAATTCGTGTGCATTTATGGTTAATTTCCTTAATTCTCTGTGAACTCTGTGCCTCTGTGGTGGAACGCTTACAAATTATGTTCCTGAAGGAAATTGCTTGCCTTTTTTAAAAACTCTTTTTCTTCTTTAGTCAAACTATCCATTCCTTCGCTGGATATCTTATCTAATAAGGTATCAATCCGTTCTTTGATAAGACGGACTTCTATCTTTTGGTTTTCTCTCGTTTTCTCTTTTCTCTTATTTTTTGCTTCTGCAATGATTCTTGTTATTTTTTCCCAACTTAAGATATTCTTCAAATAAAGGTATCCAACTACCATCCCACCTAAATGAGCGAAATGGCCTATGCCATCAGGTGTATGCTTTATACAGGCGAAGAACTCAATTATTCCAAAGAGGATAACAAAGTACCTTGCCTTCATTGGAAACAATCCAAAAAGTAATATGATATTATCCGGAAACATCATTCCATAAGCGACTAATATGCCAAAAATAGCGGCTGATGCGCCAATTGAAGGGATAGTTGCATTAGGGGATAAAAGGCAGGTGGCTATTCCACCACCGATACCTGTTAAGAAGTAGTAGTGAACAAATCTCTTTGTTCCCCAGACTGCCTCGATATTAGTTCCAAACATCCATAAGGCTAACATATTGAAGAGGATATGAAAAACATCCCCATGTAAAAACATATAGGTAAAGATTTGCCACAGCATAAATTCATGAAAAACTCGTATCGGAATTAATCCCAAAAAACCAATAAGTTGATTTAAGAAAAATAATTGGAGTATGAATATAATTCCATTAACGATAATCAGTTTTTTTACTCCAGAAGTCAATCGATAACCAAATCCTGTTTGATAATAATATGGATACATACACCTTACCATCCTTTTGTATTCACTTTATGTATAGCAGTTATTAATCAAAACTTTACTTAGAATGGATAGAGCCCAATTTTTCGACCTGTGCGGTTAGAAATTACAAGCAAATTTCCTCAAACCTGAAAGGTTTGACTTTTACATAACCGTAGATAAAATCTACGGAGAGAACCCCTGCTTACTACTCAACCCTGAAAGGGTTGAATTCTAACGATAAAGTTCAGGTGCGGCGGGGAGAATTACCACAAAAGTTTGATAGCAAGATAAAACTTTGAGAGACCACAAAACTCTGACCACGGCACAGTCCCCCGCCGTCCGCTGCAACGATTTGTTAGGCAAAAGATTCCCTCCGCCGTCTTTTCTTCCTCTTCTGAGTTGCTTCCCTTCTTAATAATTTAGTATTGTGTCCCCAGAATTCCCAGAATTCCCACTGATTTGTCTCTCATATGGGCCAAGGAACCGCTCACCGTTGAAATGAATGATATGGCTTGGCGCCTCAGCGATCCAGACTTCGGTCTCCCACGCGATATCAGAAATGAATTTCGTCATAGCTCGTCGAGAGAGAAAAGCAGTCACAAAGACCAGCCCCGCCGTAGTATCTTTAAATAACTCTTTTAACTCATTGTGTCGCTTTAGACCAATAGGTCCGTGGCTTGTAACAGCTTCGATAAGGACAAGCCAATTCTTCTTCGGTAAATGAACAATAACATCAGGCATCTTCCCGTGTTCATCCAACATCAGTCCAAGATTGAAGAGATAGTCCTTCTCTACATGTCGCTGCTTGTTGCCTGTGTCGCCAACATAGATCAGTACCCCTCCAGGAGCAAATCTTGGACAAAACTCCTCAATAATTCTTCTGATAAGCTCGTTCTGACCACCAACCGTCAGCTTTAGTTGTTGACCATCGGGGAGATTAACTGGAATCAGATCCATTTGACGCTCCCTTGGTTCAAGCCGACGAAGCGACTCAGAGTTGTTTATGAAATTCTTCAGAGAATCATTCCACGAGTGGGAACCATACCTATGGCAAAGATTCAAGAGCGTCGGTACTACTTGATAGCGGTTATCAGGACTATTCACAGGTCTTGTAGAATCATCTGGATTCTGTATAACCAAACCCATCTGCACAAATTGGTGAATAGTGAATCGACGCACTGTTTCTCGGGTATTCGGGGCATACTTCTTGCCGAAATGTTTCTCAAAATAATTCATCATTTCGGTAATACCAAGCATAGGTGCCGTAGCATCTGCCCATCGCTTCCGAGTTGTCATACCCAGTAGAGCAAGAAGCGTAAGAGCAGAACGCTCGTTCTGCTGTTCTTTTGGAACCTTAATCGACTCGAGGATGTTCAGTGCTTCAGAAACTCTCTTTGCGACTCCCGTAGGTTTGCTTTGTGATCGATCAGCCATTGTAAATAGCCTCCTTAACTATGCGATCCAGTTCATCTTGAGGCGGAAATATCTTGCCGATTCGCCGCCCAAGGAATTCAAGCTTATGCCATGATGGATACCGCAAACAACGGAGGTCGGTGGCGTTCACTTGAGTGTGTCCACTGAACTGCCGAAAATAGGAATCTACGATTGTCGAGTTCAGAAACGCAGCAAGTCCCTTTGCTCTGGTCAGTGGCAACTCCGAGTCTAAAGCATGATAATAGTTTAAGTGATTTTCAAATGCAACCTTATAAGCTGGAACGCGACGAGGGTCATATACCGCTGCCACTATCCGACGCCGTTCCTCCTTTGCTGAAAACCTCTTTACGAGAACATAACACTTCTGCGAGACGAAAAGTTCTTCTGCCCCTGGCTCAAGCAAGATAGCATTCGGCTTGCGAGTTTGATAATTAGGCCATTCGACAAAGCCACCCCGAAGGTGACAAGGATAGATAAGTGGAGCAGTATTCTCATCTGGACAGGGACGGAGTAAGTGTTTTGCTCGAAAATCTACGATTCGTCCGGTCGAGACTGCCAAGCCAAGATCTCTAAGATTCGAATCGAGTTTTTCAATCATATTCCTGATTGAATCTCCATTGCTATCTGGGACAATACGAATGAAGAGATGAGGATCGTCAGGCCGAATAAGATCTGTGTGATCTGTTTTTCGAATTTTCAGGTTCGAATCGTTGAGATCAAGACTTGACGAGACAATTACTTTGTCGTTGATGGCCGGCGACTTAATTGCCTGAAATACGATATTTTCTTGTAAAATTCCGTCGTCGGCGAAGGCTCGATTACGCGAATCAAATACGTGAATGCGACGGAACTGCATTTCCTTTAGAAAAAAATAGCGGAAGGGTTCAAAATAAAGTCCATTACAGAAACTCCTTGGAGTGATAGCAACCATTTCTCCACCTGGGACGAGAAGTTTAGCTGTCACTGCCAGAAAGCCAGTATATAGGTTAGTTGTCTCGAGTCCAATAGATTGAAGCAACTTTCTCTCTCGGGATTTGGTATGAATTTTCCTATAGGGTGGATTGAGGATCGCACAGTCAAATCGCTCCTTCTCTCCAGTGATAAATAAATCGCCTGTGAATGAACTAATACCTGCTTCCAGGAAGTCCTGGTCAACAATACGTGCCTCAAATTGAATGCCCGCATCTTCACTCACTCTGCGGCAGAGATCAAGTGTCTTATGGAGATATGTGTTTAACAGAGGATCTATTTCATAGGTGGTCAAGGCTATCACTTTTGGACGCTGATGCCTCCGGCAAATTGAAACTATCAAAGCGGCCGAAAGCGAGCCTACTCCAGCTCCAGGGTCAAGAATGCGGATAAAGGATTTTCTGCATTTGAACATGTCGGCCATAAATATCGCAACCGACAAAGGTGTTAAAAATTGACCCATGAGAGCACGTCGCCGAGAGTCCAGTTGAAGAGTTACTTCCCTGCGGGCGACCTCAATTGATGACAGAAGTAAATTCTCATCTGCTTTTATAGTTTGTTCGAGAACCTTTATTTGGGTGTTCATTATTTCTTCTTCCATTCAATTACAATCTTTATATCCACTAACGACCAGGTTTAGACGCGACGGTGTGTCATCGCTGACATCGTTCGGAGCGTCTTATTATGCACATTAGAAAAGTGGTAAGTTGCCAGCATTCGTATCAAGTGCTTCGATTTTAGAAAAAATAATCTTCGGTTTACTTGCGTTGTAGCCACCGAAGTCGTCCAATCTGCTAATTGATCCATAAATGCGGCAATTTACGAAAATCGCATTCTTATAATTAACAATGCTTCCCGTCTCCGGGTAACAGGCCAAAATGTGGTCCTTATACATGAATCCAAGACTATTGGTATTTTCGTTTCCTTTCGTGATGTGCCCTTCCAGAGTTACTTCCTGTCCATGAACAAGTTCTGGAAAAAGAATCTCTTCTTCGACATCGAGTGTAAAAATTCTCCGTTGTTGGTAAGGAATAGATTCTCGTATCAATTCGCCATTCTTGTATACGCCGATTTCCAGTCTACGCTCTTCTTCAATCAGTTCCGCCATTTTCTTGAGAAGTCCAGGGTTAACAGGGATATAAAACTCGAAGAACTTCTTTGGAATAAAAAGGTACTCCCCCTTTTGATTTGGTATTCCTATTTCGGTGTTCTCATTTCTAAACTGCGGATTTTCAAATTTCTTTCTTATTAGTCCATCCAGATGTTTGCCAATACGGATAGTCCATTGAATCGCTTCCACCGCATGAACAAAAATATCTTTTAGTCCCTTCTTCTCGAAATCCTTGTCGGCCATTTTCTTTGCAGCTGTCACTAAGTAGGTTGTTACACCAGTTGTTACACCAACACCGACGGCTCTTACAACCCAATCAATGAGGCTGGTGGGAATGAGGGCTTCCCAAGAACCTTTACGTAACCGAACAGGAATTTCGAAATCTAAATCGCGCAGTGACGGTGATTGTTGACCAACAAAAAATCGTATCGCTTCATCAAAGCCCAGTAGGGCTTGGGCTGCTTTTCGAGCATCAAGTAGACCGTCCTCGATAAGCTTCCCTTCATATTTGAGATATCCGATATATTCTTCGTCCATTCTATTGAAGCCTCATTTGTGCCTAACGATAAAGTTCAGGTGCGGCGGGGAGAATTACCACAAAAGTTTGATAGCAAGATAAAACTTTGAGAGACCACAAAACTCTGACCACGGCACAGTCCCCCGCCGTCAACTGCAACGCAGGGTTAGACAAAAGCTTTAATTCGCTGTTTTTTCCCTTTTCCTCTGCCTCACCGAATTATTGTGCATTCCACATTCACGGTTTGACCCTAAAATCTCCCCTATTATTTTACCACGAAGAGCACGAAGGTCACGAAGATTGGACAAGACAAATCTTTTTCTGTCTTTTTTCAATCTTTCTACATTAAAATTTATTAACAAGCCAACTTTAATATTTGCTAACTTTATTAGATATTTCATCAAATTTCACTTCGTGTCCTTCGTGGTTTAATCTCTTTTAGTCTAACGATAAAGTTCAGGTGCGGCGGGGAGAATTACCACAAAAGTTTGATAGCAAGATAAAACTTTGAGAGACTACAAAACTCTGACCACGGCACAGTCCCCAGGCGGTCAACTGCAACGCAGGGTTAGACAAAAGCTTTGATTCGCTGTCTTTTCCTTTTCCTCTGCCTCACCGAATTATTGTGCATTCCACATTCACGGTTGACCCTAATATCTCCCTTACTGGTTAGAAAGTTCCCAAAATTTGTCCATATTCTTATCGTAACCAAAAGAATTTAACCAATTTCGCATTATCTATAGGATCGAATTCTTTATGATCAGTTGTCACAACCTTACCCTTTAAAGTTTCTGCAAGTCCAATAACGAATGCATCTGCTAACGAAATTTGGTAAGATGCTTTATATTTTCCGACTATCTTTAGAAATTCAATAGACATATCTTCTATGTATCGGATAGGAAGTTGCTCCAAGTCATTAAGCACTTTTTCTGCTCGTTTTATACCGTCCGCCTTGTAATATCCATAATAAACCTCACAGAGATTAATATGATGAAGATAGACATTATTATCTTTATTTTCTAAGAGGTCTTTTACCTTTTCTCCGCCTTCTTCCGCATTGAGAAAGGCAATGACTGCACAGGCATCCAGAATAAAGGAATTCTTCATTATCTATACTCCAATTTTTTCTCTTTCGCCTTTATCTTTGTAAAAAGGTCTGTTGTAAGGCTCGATCCCTTTGTTGAACCAAAGACCTTTTCAACAGCACTTTCCCTGCCGATTTTTATTGTCAGCATTTTGGTTCGTAAAAATTCGGTAAAGTCATAGACTTCCTTCTTTTTATCGTCCGGTAGAATATCAAAAATTCGTATGAAATCTTTTGTCAATATTGTTTCCATTGCTTTCTCCTTTCTAAAAACCGAAGTTTCTAGATAAATACTATTTTTCTTCATCTGATCCTCTCTTTATGCTCTTTATCTCTTTAATAGTTAGGATACTATATTGTCTTTCTCTTCTCAAGCATCATTTTCTATGACAAGGAAGTTTTGTTTGGATGTCTAACGACTAAGCTCACCGGCGGCAATGGAGCGCAGCGGAATTGCCGTCCGGTGCAGCGCCTTGTTAGCCATTCTCATTCTGTTTCGCAGTTGGGCAAAGGTCTTTCATGTAGCAGTCGCCACATACTGGGCCGTCTGACTTACACCAGTTTCTGCCTATCTCCCAGCATGGCAAGTCCATCATTCCTGGGAACTCTGGATAAAGTGCCCGTGCCCTGTCTATCACTTGTTCAACGGTAACGTCGGCGGAACATAGACCAAGTCGGGAGAAGACTCGACATACATGTACATCCGCTGAGATGTCAATTGAGGAGTAGTCCGAAAAGGGAATCTTGAAATCGCGTGCGAGAATATTGGCGGCCATGCTACCGATTTTGGGACCAACCCCTTCGAATTCCCGGAAACGATATACAACCTCCGCACTGGAAGGCTTGCCTTTCCAGATAATGGCAGCATCACCCTCATAGTCGTTCTTGATTCGCTGCACCGCTGAATAGAAGTGATCGGTCATCGTGTCAACGAACCGATGGAGAGGTTCCGGTTCCCTCATGAGACGTTTCACATCTTGCCGCGATAGTTCACTCATCCTTTGCACCGAAAACCCGCCGATCTTCTGCGAAATGCGATATGGAATCAGCCATGCTCTCTCCGCTCTGACTTGACGATCCATGAGGCATGCTAGGACGAAAGCATGCGGATGATTGTCCAGGTCATTCAGCAAGGCATCGGCCTGTGGTTCCTTGGTGAAGGTAATCAGCTGCTTCGGCGCGCGGAACAATATTTGCCCGTGTTCAACCAGTCTGTCGCGTATTGATTTCTCGCTCATTTGTACTCCTAACGATAAAGTTCAGGTGCGGCGGGGAGAATTACCACAAAAGTTTGATAGCAAGATAAAACTTTGAGAGACCACAAAACTCTGACCACGGCACAG
>JBFLYA010000169.1 GCA_040757115.1 bacterium
TTTCGGATTGTAATGAATCTTCATACTTACAACCCCCTAACCCCCTTTATATACTTACAACCCCCTAACCCCCTTTATATACTTACAACCCCCTAACCCCCTTTATTAAGGGGGAATATCTGTCCTCTACCTCTAATCTTTTCTATATTTGGGTGAGGGAATTTCGTGAAGCCCTATTAAAGTCCAACTGATCTTAAAGCCTGAGCAAGCCTTGGCTCTTTCCATGCGAACTCTTTAATCGCCTTCTCAAGTCTATCTTCCCTTTCCTCAAGTTCTTTTACCCTTTTGACAGCAGGGGCAAGAGCTGTCCTCCTATCCCAGATGACAAAACCAACAAGGGCAAACATTCCTGCAAAAAGGATACCAAATCCCGTAAGCATTAAATCCTTTAAATCATCTATTCTGGTATTCATCTCTTGCCTTAAATCGTCTATCCGTTTATCTATATGTTGAATCTCCTCCTTTACAATCTTTCTTATTTCCTCAATATCCTGCTTACTCAAATCTGCGTATGCTGGATGATTTAAAAATATTCCCAAGACTACCAAACTCAATATTTTCTTCATCCTTTCCTCCTTTTAGCCTTCTATCTTTTCAATCCGCACTCGGGTAGGACCTAAATAGTCTTTTTTAATTAAACTCAAGACATTTTTACCTGGGTGATGTGGAATAAAAACAACACCTTTTGGAGATTTACGAATGATTTTAGTTTTTACCTTAATTCCTGCTTCTCGCGAACTGACCTTGACTAATTCTTCATTTTCAATCTCTAATGCTTTAGCATCTTCTGGATTTATTTCGACAATCGACTCCTGACAAACCTCCATCAATGCGGGTGATTTTCCAGACATTGAGCCAGAATGAAAATGGGTATGCCCTGTTAGTAATAAAAAGGGATAATATTTGTCTTCTACGGGCAATTTTTCAAATGTTTGTGGCACAAACTTCCATTTAAGTCTTTGCGTTCCTTTGTCTGGTGTACTATAGCCTGGCACAAGGCTCTTTATTTCATCCATTACCTCTGCTGAATTAGAGTAATTTATCTCATAACCTAATAATTTTGATAATGTTATAAATATTTCGAGGTCTGATTTAGATTTACCTATTGGGGACAATGCCATATTCAATTTTTGCACCTTCCCCTCAACATTGGTAAAAGTCCCTTCTTTTTCGGCAAAAGCACAGGCAGGTAAGACGACATCGGCTAATTTAGCCGTTTGGGTTAAAAACATATCCTGAACAACTAAAAACTCCAGAGATTCTAAAGCCTGTTTAATCTGGTCTGAATCAGGGTAAGTTTCAATTGGATTTTCTGCCACAATATAAAGCCCTTTTACCTTGCCTTTTTCTAATATTTCTAAGGCAGATAGTCCTCTAAAAGATGGTAATTTCACATTCCAAACCTGTTCAAATTTTTCTCTTATTTTATAATCTGTTATTTCCTGATAACCGGGTAAAAATCCTGATATTGTTCCCATATCTACTGTGCCTTGAGAATTATTTTTTTCAAGTAAGATTCCTATTCCTGCACCTTCTTTCCCTAAATTTCCAGTAAGTAGTGCAAGATTTGCGGCAGATTGAGCTAATTTGACTTCCTCGCCAGGTAAATTCAAACCAGTAGAAATCAAAATAATCGCTTTTTGTGAATTACCATAAGTCTTAGCGGCATTCTTAATGAGTTCTTTATCTATCCCGGTTATCTTTGACACTTCCTGGGGGGTATATTTTTCAACTGATTTTTTCAGTTCACCAAATCCTTCAGTATGTTTTGAAATGAAATCCTTATCTACCAATCCCTCATTTATCAGGACATTAATGATGCTATTGAGCAGGGCAATTTCAGTTTTTGGATGGTGGATGAGGGAGAGGTTTGGAAGTTTGCTCATTTTTATATTTTTCGGATTTATGATGATTAATTTAGCCTCATTTCTTTTAACTGCCAGATTAACCTTTATACCAATTGTCGGATGGGTTTCTGAAAGGTCACATCTTAGAAGCACAATACAATCTGCTTTGTCAATATCCGAAAGAGAGATTGTCATCCCGGCAGAGCCTAAAGATTGCTTTAATCCCATAAGACCTGCGTAAGCGTAGCTGCCGGCATTATCAATATTATTAGTTTGCAAGCCCGCGCGCATAAGTTTCTGGAAGAGATAAACTTCTTCATTTGTCAGGCGACTACCACAAAGTCCAGCTAAATTATTAGCCGGAATTTCTTTAAATTTTTTAGCGATTAAATCAAGTGCCTCTTCCCAACTTGCCTCAATCAATTGGTCATCTTTTTTAATTAAAGGCGTTGTAAGTCTTTGTTGGCTATGAACATATTCAAAACCAAACCTACCTTTACTGCATAGATTCCCACCATTACTTGTTGCTTGAAATATTTTATTATCTTTAATTCCGAGGTTAAGATGACAGCCGACACTACAAAATGGGCAAATAGTCTGAACATTTTGTAATTCCCAGAGTCGGGCTTTATATTTAAAAAGTTTAGAAGTCAACGCCCCAACCGGGCAAATATCAATACACTGGCCACAAAATTCACAATTCAGAGCTCGGTCAAAATCTGTGCCTATTTTAGCTCTAATGCCCCGATTAACAAAGCTAACCTCGGCGACATCCTGTAATTCATCACAAATCCTGGCACATTTACCACACAGGATACAGCGATTTAGATTGCGTTCGATAAGGTGACTCTGATGGTCTATTGGCAATCTTGATTTTTCACCTTTAAACCTATTTTCTGCAACGCCATACTCATAGACTAAATCCTGTAATTGGCATTCACCGGCTTTATCACAAACAGGGCAATCCAGAGGATGATTAATCAGCAAGAGTTCCAAAATAGTCTTTCTCGCTTTGATAATATCCGCAGAGGTAGTTTTTACTACCATCCCATTAGTTGCTGGTGTAGTGCAGGAAGGGGTGAATTTTTGCCTTGTTCCTTCTACCTCGACAATACAAATTCGGCAGGCACCAAAAGGTAAAAGTCTTTTATCGTAGCACAATGTTGGAATATGACTTCCTGCTTTTTCGCAAGCCTCAAGGATTGTTGTTCCTTCTTCTACCTGTATTTCTTTTTCGTCAATAGTTAAACTTAACATTTCTTTACCTTATTATACAGAAACTAATCTTTTTTGAACGGTTACAGTCACACCGTATCCTAAACGGTTTAAAAATTCTTCACAATCATCCCATGTAATTCCAAATGCCTTCACATCACTTAGTCCTAAACAGCCGATGATTTCCCGTAAGGTATCAAAATTTACCTTATCAAATTCAGCTTCCATCATCATTGATTCTGCCCAATTTACTAATTCCTCTATGGTGAGCCGATGGTAGAGATAATCTATTAATTTTTGTGCCACCTCTTTACTTGTAACCTTCAATTGAAATTACCTCCCGTAAGTTTTATGTCCTTTATCTACCGGATATTTTTCATGAATTTCAACTAATTCCCCTTTTTCATTATAAATTTCTTGATAGAACCTAATTGTTTTTTCTGATGAATCAACTTCTTTAATATACTGAGCCTTCCATCCATAACGACCCTGAACTTCATAGAAATATCTTCGACCGCCATTTTCTAATTTCACCCAATTACCAAACTTTTGTTCATTCTCTCTTCGTTTATCTCTATCCATTAGTATCTCTACCTATCTATCTCCCCCAAAACAATGTCCAGACTGCCGATGATGGCAACGACATCTGCAACCATCATTCCACCTTCAATCATCCTGTCAATAGACTGCAAATTAGCAAAAGATGGCGGACGAATTTTTAAACGATATGGTTTATTTGAGCCATCTGAGATGATATAAAATCCAAGTTCTCCCTTTGGAGCTTCGATAGACTGATAGATCTCTTTTTGAGGTGGTTTAAATCCTTCAATGACTAATTTGAAATGGTGGATAAGTGCTTCTATGTCTGTCAAAACCTTATCTTTTGGTGGTGGAACAATTTTTGCCTCTTTGGCAATAAAATCACCCTCAGGGATTTGAGCAAGAGCCTGTTGGACAATTCTACAACTCTGTCTCATCTCTTCCATTCGCACCAAATATCTATCGTAAACATCCCCTACCCCTCTACCCGTAGGAATATCAAACTCAAGTTCACCATAGACACAATACGGTTCTACTTTACGAATATCCCATTGAACACCGCTACCTCGCAATGAGGGGCCAGAAAGGCTATAATTAATTCCATCCTCTTTCGAAATAATACCGACAAATTGGGTGCGTCGGAGCCAAATCTCATTTTTAGTCAATAAAGCCTCATATTCATCTACCTTTTTGGGAAATATCTTCACAAATTTTTCTACCTTTTCAACAAATCCTGTGGGTATATCTTGTGGCAAACCACCTATTCTAAAACAGGAGGTAGTGAGTCTTGCTCCACAGAATAATTCATAAATATCCAGGATTGCCTCTCTTTCACGAAAGGCATATAAAAATGGGGTATAGGCACCAATGTCAAGGGCATGAGTCCCTATCCAGACTAAATGACTGGCAATTCTATTTAATTCAGTAAGTATAACGCGAATATAACTTGCTCGTTTTGGGACTTCCAAATTGAGTAATTTCTCGACTGCCAAACAATAAGCCAGGTTATTGGAGACAGCGGCTAAATAGTCCAACCTATCCGTTACAGGCAAAAATTGGGCATAGGTCATATTTTCCGCCATTTTCTCTATCCCGCGATGTAAATAACCGATATGTGGAGTAATTTTGGTAATAATTTCCCCATCTAAATTTAACACCAGCCGCAAAACACCATGCGTGCTTGGGTGTTGAGGACCCATATTAATTGTTAATTCTTGAGTATCAGGCATTTTTATCTCCTGTTTTATCGTATGGGTTTAAATTTTTTTAAATATTTAGCCCTTTTATATAATTCAAAAGCAATTCTAATCTTTTTTTCAAAAGGTTCTTTGGCAAATATCATCCGACTCTCTTCTTTTGATTTAAAAATTTTCTTTCTATATCTTTCAATATCTTTTTGATTTGTTGCTACTACATTATTCATAATATTTTTTTACAAATTCATCAAACTTTTTATCTAATCCATATCTTTGCAAAATATCTGTCAAGAAAGATTTGTTTATCCTGGTTTGGTCTAAAAGTTTTATTAATTTATCCCTATCTTTCGGCCTATAGACTTTCAAAAATATTGCTATTAAGTATTCTGGCTTCATAATCTTAATATTCACATTTTTATATTTTACTGCGATGGCTTCTTTAACAGCTTCCTTTTCCAAATCTGTACTTGAAGGAATGAACTGAATTGGTATATCTCCTATGATAACATATTCTTTATGTGTCTTATATCCTTTTTTCAATAAGAAATCATAGAAAGGTGTTAATATTATTATCTTTTCTTTCGCTGGTGGAATGAAAAAAATATCTATGTCTTGAGTAGCAAATGGTTCGGTATAATAAATCGTAGCCACTGCTCCGCCAATTGCATAATCTTTAAGGATTCCCTCCTGACACATTTTATCAATTAGATTAAATACCCTTTCTATTCCTTTATTTTCATTTTCCTTTTTCATGAAATTTTTGACATCATCTATCCAATTTTCTCTATAAATGCTTTAGCTGGAGTTTCGTGAATTTTCTATGATTCCTTTCTCCTTTAATCTTTGCGTTCTTTGCGGTCGATTTCTTTGCATTCTTTGCGGTTAAAAAAGGATAAATCGCAAAGGGCACAAAGGGAAGAAAATAGGTAAAGCATTTTTTATCAACTCAACTTCAAAGAATAAGTTGCAAAAAAATCATCAGGCTTTTGAGCCTAATTTTGCCCTCTTTGAACAAAATAAACAGATTGATAAGGATAAAGAGAATTTTAGAAGTAGCATAAAATTTACGAAAGTCCAGTAAGTAAGTATGTATGTATTATACATCCTTTCTCTCTCTTAACCGATTCTACCTTTTAATCTCTTTTCCCCTTGCTGTCGGTTCATCTTCTATCCAATTTTTTCAATAAAATCCTTTGCAGCCTTAAAATACTCCTTGACTGCCTGGGTATTATAAATAAGTCCTCTATAATAACCTGCTATGTGCAAAGCATCATAAAGCATTTCAAACTCCCTCATCAACTTTCCATTATGAATAGCCAGATGCTTTCTTAATGCTTCTCTATATCCATCCACTGACTTTGGAATCTCTTTCTTTGTCATCTGCTTTTTTTTAATCAGATATTCGTTTATTGCCTCAAGAATGGCCAGATATGCTGTGGCAAAAGCCTCTCGGACAGGCTTAATATCAAGATAGGTATTATCTTCTATGGGAATAGATTTTAATATCTCCTTTGCATTATTTAAATACCTTAATGACTCCTTCATTCTTTCATATCTCCTTTATTTTTAAATTACTTAAAGTATATTATCTATTTCTCGCAAAGGCGCAAAGGTCGCAAAGGGAACAATATCATTTATCATCCTGTCCTGGCAATCACAACCTTAATTAATTCTATACATTCAGGACTATTTTTGACAGGATGAGACACACCCCTACACCTCTCTCAAAAAGAGATAGGATTGGCATGATTTTTTATCCTGTTCATCCTGTAACTCCTGTCAAAAGACCTGAATAGTTATCTATCAACAATAACTTTGGATAATTCATTTCCATTTATTGCAACCGTTCAGGTGTAAATAAGGGAAAAGGGAAAAAGAGGGAAAGGAATAATCGCGAATCGTGTCCGTGAGCCGTTAACCGTTGAAGAAAAACGAACACAGCTAACGAATAATTTATTTTTCCTTTTCCCCAGTTTCTCATTTTCCATATATTACACTATTACACAGTGAACGCTTATTTTTATCCATGTTCATCTGTGCTCATCTGTGGCTAAAAAACAAAACACGAAAGTAACTATTTACCACGAAGGACACGAAGAAAATTACAAGACTTAAATACCTCTTCGTGTCCTTCGTGCTCTTTGTGGTGAATAGTGACACTAAAAGAATCTCTCCAGCAATTTAACAAATGTAGGATTACAGAGGGTTAAGGCAAGAAGGGCAATGGCAATAAAGATATTTAACCTGAAATTAAGACTCTTAAACCTCTCATTCATCTCCTTTTCCAAACTTTTAAACCTTTCATCAACTACATTAAACCTCTCATCAATCCAATTTTTCATACCATTAAATCTTTCATCAACCATATTAAATCTTTCCTCAAAAATCTCTCTTGTAACAAGCTCTTTCTTTAACTCTTCTCTAACTTCTACCTTTATCATCTCTTTCTTTTCAACAATTACCTCTTTTGCCTTCTCGTCAATCGCGATTATAGCCTGTTCTATTGCCTTAGCAAATATCTCTGCCTTCCCATTATCCCCAAATGCCTCTTTTAATAGTTCAAAACAACTTCTTGGTAATGTATATGCAATCATTTTTTCACCTTCAATTATATTGAAACATAAAACTCAATCTTTGTCAAGAGAAATTTTTTAACTCCTGAACTGATAATTCACCTCATTTTTCTACTATTCTATTAGATAATCTATAAAAAAAGTCAGTAACTGTTCACCGCTCTGCAGTGAACGGTTACTCTTTCATTTGATTGCCTCCAGAGGATAATCCTTTCGTAAAGGATGTCCTTGCCAATCATCAGGCATTAAAATTCTTCGCAAATCAGGGTGATTATCAAATTCAACACCCAATAAGTCATATACCTCTCGTTCAAACCAATTCGCACCTTGCCAGATTCCAGTAACAGAAGAAATAGTCTCACCATCTCCAACCGCTGTTTTTATTCTTATTCGATGATTTTTCTCTATCGAATAAAGATGATAAACGACATCAAATCGTGGACTCCTCTCTGGATAATCTACCCCGCAAATATCCGATAGATAGACAAAGTTTAACTCTTCATTATCGTGAAGGAATTGACAAATTTGTAATATCTTATCATTTGAGACATAAATAGTCAAATCAGGCTCAGTTTCTACCTTCAAGATATCCTTTTTAAATTTATCTTTAATAATTTTTGTTATTTCCTGGTTAGTCATTCTTTGTTCACCTTATTTGCCACAAAAAGAAGCAGGGATAATTAGTAAAATAGCGAATTAGAGTAAGCGTTCAGGTGGTGTAACAAAAGGAGATGTGGAGATTAAGGAGATAGGGAGATATTATTAAAAAAATTGAAATTAATAGAAACTAATAGAAATTTATGGAAATTTGTTGTTTTCCACAATC
>JBFLYA010000170.1 GCA_040757115.1 bacterium
TAATAGAAACTAATAGAAATTTATGGAAATTTGTTGTTTTCCACAATCAATTTCTACCTATTTCTATAAATTTCAATCTATTTCTATTATCTTATCTCCATATCACTCTTATCTCCTTATCCCCTTTCTTACACTTTTGATATATAGCCTGAACGGTTACCAAAGTTTTTCCAATGCGTTTAATCACATGAGGTATCTTCAGCATCTTTTCGCGAATCCATTCTGAATATTCAATTTGCTGACAAATCTGCCGTAGATGGTCAGCAGTATAATTAGTTCCAATGGTCCCCGCAAGGAGCAACAGTTTCGTCCAATCTGCTCCAATATTAGAAATTAATCCATCCTGAACAGCCTTTTCATATAATATTGTCCCTGGATATGGAAACCAGATATTGGGATAAAACCGAAGACCTAAGCGGTGAAATTTACGGCGTGTTTCTTCTATAGTTCTTCTCGTTTCTCCCGGTGCAAATATACCAGCAAATGCTATCACCCTCGGGATACCCTGCTGACGACATATATTGACAGCCCGCTCCACATCAGTCCAGACAATTTGTTTATTGAACTCTTCCAGCACTGAGTTCACAGCAGATTCAACTCCCAGTTCAATCTTGTAGCAACCTGAATGAGCCAGTGCCACAGCAATTTCTTCATCGACACAATCAACCCGTGTCTGGATTACATAGGGAACTTTATATCGACCAAGTAACCGACATAATTCAATTGTTTGCTTCTTATCCAGGGTAAAAGTAAGGTCTTCGAAGAAAAGACATTTACATCCTTGCACTTCAATAAGTTGGTGCAATATCTTTTCCATTGAAGTTAAGGAGTGGGAACGAATTTTGAACGGTGCCAGGACACGAAAACAGAATCTACAGTTGAACGGACAACCTCGACTACACATTAACACCCCTACTCTTCCAAATGGAAGTTTCTCAAAAATTTGCTCACATCGTCTTGAATCATACAAAAAAAAGTCAAATAATTCATAATTTGGCTCCGCCAAAATCTCTAAATATTTCGGTCCAAGTCTTCTATCATTACCTTCCAGAGCCTGTTCAATTACCCCTTCCGGCTCACCTATAATAACGCAATCAGCTTCGGAGAAATCATCGGGTGCCACAGTAGCATGGGGTCCATAAACTATAGCCCGAGCACCAGCCTGATGAGCGGCATGTATTGACTCGTGCACATGTCCCACAAATGTCTGGCTACACCGCCAGTGACTGTATGGTGCGGTATTTACCACCACCACATCATACGGTTTTAAGTTGATGTCTTCGGGGTGTAGTGCCAGAGCATGAGCATCAAGTATGGAAACATCAACCTTGTCTCGCAAAACTCCAGCAAGATAAGCAAAGTCCAGTGGAAGTATGCTATATCTACCAATATTGGCTGGTGTGAATGAAACATATGACCTCAGATGTTGAGGAACATACCGATTTATATCTCTATACGGATTAAGGAGTAATACTTTCATATAGTTATCCCTTGATGGGAAGATTTCTTCCGACTAATACGCCGATATACCTGAATCATCTGTTCTACCGTTTGATTCCAGGAGAAATGACTGATGGCGAAAGAATGAGCCTCTTGTCCTAATTGTTGGCGTTTATTCTTATTATTGATTAACTCTACTAAGGACTCTTCTACCATACCAATATTGTCTGGAGGTAACAGAATAGCTCCATTGGTTAATAACTTTGGAAGTGGTCCCACTGCATAAGTTATTACCGGTATGCCTGCCGCCATAGCTTCAGTGAACACCAACCCGAAAGACTCATCTTTAGTTAAAAGTGCAAATATATCCGAATTAGTATACCAATACTCCAATTCATCTTGTGAAATATGCCCCATTAGATGCACTCTATCTTGAAGATGATGTTCATTAACTACCTGCTGAATCTTTTCCATGTCACCGCCGTCATCACCGACGAGAATCAACTGACAGGCTGATTGTATCCTATCCTGTATCCGTAAAAAACAGCAAACTAAATTCATCTGTCCCTTCTTGGCACATAACCTTCCCACAGATAATATTGTTACAGGATGGTTGTTTTCTATTTGATGAGGCTGTTTAGGAACTTCAGAACCAAGCGGTATTATTACTATTCGACTTTCGGAAAGGTGAAAGTATTGTTTCACTACTTCCTTCCCATACTGTGATACCACATGGACTATATCAACATGATTCGCCAACCACCTGTTGAACCATAAAAATGGATATGTGCCTATGGAAAGGTGGAAATCGTGGACGAAAATAGTCATAATTTGTGCTGAGTATTTCTGGCTTAGAAAATAAGATTGCAAATTGGGTAAAAACCAATCATAAACCATATAATGGATATGTGTTGGTTGAAAACTCTGGATAACCTTTTTCATATTATGCCCGAACAATCCAGTATCGAGGTGATAAAAATATGGCATCTTTTCAGGAAAAAACCGCAAGCGAAAAACAGTCGCTCCATCTATTTGCTCTTGTGCTTGCAAACCTGTCATAATCTCAGCGGGATATCTGTAGTAACTGGTGAGAATTCCCAAAACCTCTACATCAGAATCCATACACAACCGCTGACATAATTGTTCAACCACGCGTTCCACTCCACCTAAGTAAGGTTTGTAACAGGGTGTAACGAATAATATTCTCATGATTTTTCCCGCACACTCCGAATAAAAGTCTGAATTTGTCTGGGCTGAATTGCTCCTGTAACTATTATACCTATTCCATAAAATAATACCGCCAGCAATCCTCCCCAAACAGTATCAAATAATCTGATGTGTTGAATAACAACTAAGCTGATGGTAACTGAAATAACTACCTTAACCAATATCCACCACTTTAAATGATAACCAATAAAGTGCTGTATGACAAACAATGCCAGAATTACTAATGTGATTTCTCTCATACATGTAGCGACTGCGGCACCTATGTAACTGAATCGCGGAATTAATAGAATATTAAGAGTTGCATTGATGATTACCCCACCCATACCAAAGGCAAGCGAAAACCATTGTTGTCGTATAATAATGAACATAGGTCCTATTATAGCACTGAGGTGCATAATAGTGATTGTCAGAGCCAATATCCTCAAAGCGGGTGTGGCTTCTACTGCCTCTGGACCAAACAAATTCATAAGAAAGCCAGCCCCGGCTACTACTCCACAAAATGTTGCCCCAGCTAACAGAATAGAACAGTCCATTCCCTGCTGATATAATTTCCTCAGGTCGTCCATGCGGTGACCCCAGTAAGACGATAATATGGGATATAAGGTGGTCATCAGAGCAGTAGGGATGAGCACCAACGGTAGCATAAACCGATAGGCGGCGGAATAGAGACCAACCGATTTCCAACTATCCATCCAGGAAAGCATAAATATGTCCAGGCTGGTGTAGATACTGACCATGAACATAGATATACCTATTGGCAAGGCGGCGATAAACCCCTTTCGAATATCAACAGTATTCCATCGCTCAATGTATAAATTGTAATCCCGGCGTCCTAAGGCAAATGCCACCAGAAAATAGACCATTCGTGAACATACAAAGGCAATAAATATGACCGAGAGTCCTCCGCCAAAATAACAAACTTCAACCAAAAGTCCAAAAAACACCACTGTACTCACCAATTCAGCTATCATATCACACTGTATCTTAAGCATTGCTTTAAATAATCCCTTATATATAAATATCCCTCCAAAAAATACTAATTCCAGTCCACCTATGAGCCCGGCATAAACCACCTCCTTAGAATATCCCGATAGAACTAAGAGCCCAACAATCACTATATAGGCGACAATAATCTGGAGCATTTTGGAATATGTCAAAGCCGATAATAGTGATTGTTTTCGATATGGGTGTTGGTGAACTTCCCGAACAAAGATTTCATTTAGTCCAAAATCTAAAATGGTCTCACCAAAACTTAATATAATCAGAATGAGCGAATATTGTCCAAATCGTTCCCCTCCCCAAAAACGAAAAATGAGAAAATTACCGAGATACCTAAAAACGGTTATAATTATCCGGGCGATTACCTGCACACCGATATTTTTTAACACTGCCCAGTTAATATTTTTGGGCAATAGAGCAGTATGAACGCGTGTCTCTACCTCGTCAGTGTCATAGTTATTATCTTTGTTTGCTACTGGATTTTTATTCATTTGCCTGTTGAGTTTTTTGTAACCGTTCAGCCACAGAGGCACAGAGTTCACAAAGAATTAGAGAAATTAGCCACAAATGGACACGAATTAACCTGTGACATTCGATAAATGTAGTGCGAACCTTATTGCTTTTTCATAAATAGGTTCCTCTTTTGGGGAGAGCGATAGCAAGAAGAACTTTAATGTAAATATCAAAATGCAAATATCAAAATTACAATGCAAAATGCAAAAATACTTGTAAATTAACAAAGTAGCTGGAGAATATTTTGATTTTTGATTTGTAATTTTACATTTTGATGTTTGATTTTTAATTTATTTTATGGTATTCCAGAAAAGTGGAAGTTAATTTTGCAAAAACCATTAGGTTCGCTTTCCTGTTTGCCAGAAGCGAGGCTAAAGCCTCGCACTACAAATCTTTTTATTATTCGTGTTCATTCGTGGTTATATATTCCCTCTGTGTTCTCTGTAACTCTGTGGCTATATCCCTGAACGGTTACCCTTTTTTCAATCTTTCCACATTGAAATTTATCAATAGACCAACCTTGATATTTGCCAATTTCATATATGGTAATGGGTCAGTGAAATGGGGGATTCTCCTGAAAGTAGGAAGTAGGAGAGTAGGAAAGTAGGAAAGGGGGAGACATTGCCCCCAGAAGAGGAATACCGTGCACATCCTTTATCCCTTTCCTACTTACCTACTACCTACTTGCCTACTATTTTCATTTCTTTGTCCTCCGCAGGTTAATGTTCATTCCCCCAAATAACTGACTTATTACCATATATGTCAATATTTGAGCTTCATGAATTCGATAATTCATCAAATTTCACTTCGTGCTCTCCGTGTCCTTCGTGGTGAATAGTTACCTCCTTTCTTGAGAACCCGACAATTCGATTTTCTCCAACCTCAGACGGTTCGAACCTTGCTTGCCTGTAAATCCTGATATATCAAGAAATGCTATCTTGTTAACTTGTTGTATATCCAGAATGTTATTGGAATCCTTTGTGCCATCTTGCAAGGTAAAATTACGCCAGGATACAGGATATGTTTGTCCTGGGCCACTATAAATTTGCATGCGATACTCATATCTCGCTCCACTATCTTCTTCCAGAATTATGGCTATATGGGTTGGTTGTTCAGTGTGGAGATGAAGGAGTAAGCCACTGCTACTCTTGTTGATGTTTGGCTGTTGTTTAATCAACATGGCAAATTGGTTTGCCTTGATATTGTATGACCACTCAAGAGGTTTTCCATGTTCTTGTCGAACCGATTTGGAAGTTCCAATTCCCACAAAGCCTTCAAGGGGTATCTCGCCCATTGTGTTAAGAGATGGTTGTGTTACTTCCTTTGTTACTTCTTTTTCCTCCGGGTGCATAGATTTCCATACATTCCATGCAGGTTTGGGATTCAACTTGTCATCCAGAAGTGCCAACGAAAAGAATTGTGGAGCTACCTTCTTTAATTCCGATAGAACGGGTATGTCAGGTATATCATACAAACTGACCCAACATACACCCTTTACATTTAATCCATTCAGAAGAGAAGGTACCCGTCGTATAAACTCCGCCTGTTTCTCAGGAGAACTGGGAGGTTCGACATCTGGTGAGGAGTAAAAACCGAGTTCCGCAAAGAAAATTGGCAGTTTGTTTTTTTCTTTAAGTGGCTGATAGTATTCTTTAGAAATGGTCTGTGGGTCGTATGGCTTGTGCAGGAATAGTGGATATGAAGAGATACCTAACATATCCTGTTCAACGGCTTTTTCTCCTAAAAGTTCCCACTGAGGTTTTCCTTTTTGTCCTGCAAATTGACCTATTAATAGCTCATACTGGTATGAGCAGAAGACCTTTGTATCCGGGCTTATTTGCTTAATTTCCTTGCAGAGGCTATTGAACATATCACGGAAGTTACCGTAGTCCTCCGGATGGTGCTGATAGTACATATTAACCTCAACTGCAAGGTTGAGGTACTGTGGTTTATGTTTGTCAACGATTTTTAATACATAATTACGGAATGCGGCTTTCCATTGGGAATTCATAAGAGTCGGTAGGGCACCTTTCCAGTTGGATGGTATGCGTAAAGCGGAACGATCCCCATTGAAAGGTTCTATAGCAACATATTTTAATAATCCAGCTTTTTCGGCTCGTTCAAGCCAATCATCAATAACCTTCCGCTTTTCTTTCAATTCATTGTCTTCTATTTCATACCAGTCGTGAATCTGAACAAGAGATATCTCAGCACCTTGCTGGAGATAGGGGAAAATACGGTCTATAAATGATTTAGAACAGTCAGTAGGCCAGTATCCAATTCCTCTCTTAAAAGGTATTGTTATTAAGGATGTTTCTTCTGGCATTTTCTCACACTTGGATGATTTACACATCACGAGAAAACTCACAAGTATTATTAAGCAACTCCACCCAAGAGCCATCAAATACCAACATCCTCCTTTTCTCCATACCTTAATTTTTTGACTTTCTTTTGTCATAGTCTATTTCCTCCTTTGTAAATTTAATATCTTTAGACTCCTGCAATTTGAAAATTTGTAACACTTTACCCAAGTGAAGTCTCGACAAAAAATAGAACCACCCAGGACATAGAATGGAAAGAAGTTGAGAGGATGAGAAAATGGTAACCGTTCAGGTAGTGTAAATAGAGAAAAAGGGAAAGGGAGATATAATTTCTAATTTCTAATGTCTAATTGACCTAAAAAATGTTGAATAACAAAATAACTATCCTGAATTAAATTCAGGATAGGTTTTGGTCATTTAGTCATTGATTAGGGATTAGATTAATTAGGTTAATTAAAATTTTTTCCATTTTTCCCTTATTACACCTTGAACACATACAAAATTTTATATTTCTCCCTCTGCAAATGTCAAAGATTTCCTCATCTTTATCTTTGATATAAGTGAAATAGCCATAGTTTTATTCTATCACGAAACCTTTAATATGTCAATCAAAATTTTGTTTTTTCAGCAATTCTCGGTGAATTGTTTATGGAGTGCGGTGGCTTGCCACCGCTTTCAGACTAAGTAAAAAGCAAGCATTATCTCGTGAAGGAAGACAAAGCGAAAGCAATCTTTCACACTCCCAAAAATAAAAATCTTCGACCTGTGCAATTAGAAATAAAGGTAACCGTTCACCGCAGAGACACAGAGACGCAGAGAAAAAATTAAAAACTATTTACCATACGCTTCATTCCATTCCTGATTTTCATCAGAGCAAGCTTTTGAGGCCCGACATCTCATGATTGATTAACAATCTGGTTTTGATGTCCTATGTAGTGCAATGATTGCCTCAATAATCTTTTCTGTTATCTGATTTATTTCTCTGTTCCTCTGCGTCTCTGCGGTAAATTACCACCTGAACGGTTACCTATTGTTTAACAAAGAGTTACTTCTCAAATCAACGCAATTTGGAACACGCTAAACACGTACAAAGCCCCTGAACATCTTCCTTAATTTTCGAGAGCGTTGCAAATGGTTTTTAGTTATGGTACGGGTTGGGGAAAGTTTTGGGTGATAAAAAATGCCAAAGCGACAAAAAAGAAATAATCTGCTTAGTTGACATCAAGATGAGGAAGTGTTATATAGTTGTCCCTTCTAAAGTGGTTAAAGTTTATGATTGATTAAGTCGATAAAGACAACAGAAGTAAGTTTTAAATTTAGGAGGGGAACAATGCATCCAAATAATCAATTCTGTTGTCATGAGGTTTCAGGCAAGAGCACAGATAACGGTGGCAGTCACAGAACAGTAGAGATTTACCTGCACAGGTCGAATTTTTTTGTTGACACAAGGAAAAATTTTTGCTAAAATACCTCCAAAATAGGCAAAAATAGATATGATAGCCAAAAAACACCCAAAAAGCATCTATGGCAAAGACCAAATAATTGTAAGCGTTCAGGTGGTGTAACAAAAGGAGATGTGGAGATTAAGGAGATAGGGAGATATTATTAAAAAAATTGAAATTAATAGAAACTAATAGAAATTTATGGAAATTTGTTGTTTTCCACAA
>JBFLYA010000171.1 GCA_040757115.1 bacterium
TTCCACAATCAATTTCTACCTATTTCTATAAATTTCAATCTATTTCTATTATCTTATCTCCATATCACTCTTATCTCCTTATCCCCTTTCTTACACTTTTGATATATAGCCTGAACGGTTACAGATTAATAAACAACGAAAGACCCAAAATGCACAAAAAAAGGAAATTTCTGTTTCTGGTGAATAGATTTTAATTTTTTCTCTGCGTCTCTGCGTCTCTGCGGTAAAGGACTACCTGAACGGTTACATTATCGAGAATAAGGGAGTGAAATAAAGGAAGCAGGATTGACGGGATAACCATTTTTGCAGATTTCAAAATGGAGATGAGAACCTTCACTTCTTCCTGTGCTTCCAACTAATGCAATCACTTCTCCCTGTCGGACATACATCCCCTTAGAAACCAGATTTTTTGAGTTATGGGCATATTTTGTGACATAGCCACCTGAATGTTTGATTATCACGATATTTCCATAACCCGTTATCCAACCACTATTAATTACCTCACCACTCTTAGCCGCCATAATTGGTGTGCCCTGATAACTGCCAATGTCAACACCTGTATGAAATCGTATCTGCCCATTAAACGGGTCACGACGGTATCCATAGCCACTTGAAAACCAACCACCCTTAATTGGTCGAATAAATCCCATTCCACCAACAATATATTCTTTTGTTGCTGGTAATAATTTTGCGCCCGGGATAAATATCTCTTTTCCTGCCATAAGGTCTTTAGGTTTCGAAATATCGTTAGCATCAAGAATCTTTTCCGTGCTTATTTTATAAGTAGTTGAGATATTACTTATCGTTTCTCCTTTCCCAACCTTATGAAATACGCCGTCTTGATTAGGAAGTCGTAGTTTTTGCCCCGCTCGCAGTGATGCTATTCCTTTAATATTCCGATTGGCACTCACAATTGTATCTATCTTTAGTCCTTGTTTGTGTGCTATTTCTGACAGGGTATCCCCCGGACGCACTGTATAAAGCATAGTTTCAAAAGAAGGTTCTTCAACTTCTATGCCACCTATGCCTGCTTTATTATAATCCTTAACTTTACAAATTTGATAGGAGACTTGAGGAATGAATGTTGTCAAAAGTAAATCACTTTCTATTTTTAGGCTGGATTGAGTATTGGCTAATATTTGATTTTTATAGAGTGAAGGTAAAAAAGTAATTAATAGTGCAATAAAAATTAATACACTCCTCTCTATATGTTTCCCCTCCCTCCTTTTTCTATTTTTCCTTTTTGCTTCCATAATAAACATTGTTCATCTTTTTCCTTTTTTTTAAATTTGGAGAAATCTTTATAAGAGAAGCATTCTATATTATACGCCAATAAATAAAATTTGTCAAGTGTTTTTTTTGTCAATCATCAAGACTAAACTATCAAAAAATCATAACTTTACAATATATTGAGTTGGATAGAAACTTAACACGCTAAATATTGAGGTATTAATTTTTAAATTTTTTTATATTTTTTCCTGCGGGCAGCATACGGTCTTTTCAACGACATCCTTGTTTCTTCATCTGATGCTTCTTCTCCCCTCTTTCTATTTATAGGATTACAAAATATATGTATTCCCACCATTACCAGGAATAAAAAACTAACAATGATAAATAAATCTAATCCCATTCCCTTTTTCCCGGTTTTTCCATTTTCCCTTATTGTAAGCGTTCAGGTGGTGTAACAAAAGGAGATGTGGAGATTAAGGAGATAGGGAGATATTATTAAAAAAATTGAAATTAATAGAAATTTATGGAAATTTGTTGTTTTCCACAATCAATTTCTACCTATTTCTATAAATTTCAATCTATTTCTATTATCTTATCTCCATATCACTCTTATCTCCTTATCCCCTTTCTTACACTTTTGATATATAGCCTGAACGGTTACGCCTTATTTACACCTTCACATGGCTAAAGTGTTACTTATTCCCCAATTAATTTAATATTAGTCACTCTACCCCAGAATCCCCAACCACTACCATAGATATTTATCTTTGTAATCACAACTGGTTTGGGAGAGAGTTGTTTTATAAGATTAGTCGAGACAAATGTCTGCCAGGTCTTTTCTTTGACGATTTCTTCTAATTCTGGTGCGGTTATTTTGCCCTGGTACTTAAATCCTTTTCGCCAGATGTGGGTCTTGTTTTCTATATCCATATATTCTAATTCTAAAATGAGCGGATAACTGCTTTCAACAAACTTATCACCAAAAAATGAGGAATAAATAACCTTTATATCTGCCATTAATACCAAAGATATAAAAGTAGATATAGGCATCCACACTGATTGGCTGATGCCTAATTTCCCTTCTTCGGTTGATACTCTTGTAAATTCAAAGGCATTTGGATAACTATCACTATCCTTCATTACAGATATTTTATTTAGCCCTTTACCTATTTCTATCTTTTCCCAATTACTTAAACCAATTGTAAAATCACCATTGGTTAATAATTTTGTTGGTTGTGTTGGAGGAGCAGGTATTTCTTTCTTTTCTACAGGTATCTTTTTTGGTCGTTCTGCTATTATTTCAGGCATTTTTACCTCTTCTGTTATCGGCACCTCTTTTTTGGGAATTTCTGGTGCGACGGCAATTGCTACTGGTGGTTCTGGCACAACTGGTAATGTTTGTTCACAAACTAATTGAAGATTGGCAAGCCGACTCTCAAATGCCAGCCCAGAACCATATATCTTTACCCCTTTGATTACTCTTGGTTTTGGAGTAAGAAGGTCTATTAAGTTAGGAGATGTATAAGAATACCATTTATTTTTAGTGATACACTCGCCAATTTTGGGATAATTAATCTGTTTTCGATACAGAAAACCATGTTTAAATGATTTAATCTCCCCCAGTGCATCCGCATATTCCAATTCAATCGTCATCGGGTAATCTCCACCTTCAATCCCATCATTTGCTAAAGAGGCATTGATAACCTTAATATCTGCCTTCACAACTACATACACATATTCAGAAATATCCATATTTAACCGTTGTTTTATCCCTAATTCTCCCTTTTCTCTTCCTGCTTTGGTTCGGTTGAATTCTAAAACCTCTGGATAGTTTTCACTTTCTTTAATCACATCTATTTCTTTCTTTCCATAGCCTATCTCAAATTTCTGCCAATGGTCTAATCCCTTTTTAAAATCAGGATTAGTGAGTTTTGGAAGTATTTCTTCTATTTTTGGAGGTAATGTTATTTTTTCTTCAGGTATAACTTTGGCAATTTTAATTTCTGGTTTTGCCGGCGGTGCTTCTTCTGGAACAGCGGGTTTAATAATCTCCTCTACTTTTGGTGGTGGTACAGGTGGAAACTCAGGTAATTTAACTGGTATTTCAGGTTTTGGCACCTCTTTTGGCACTGGTGGTTTTACCTCTACCGGCTTTGGAACTTCAACCTTTATTTCTTCTTTTGGTGGTGCAGGTGGTAACTCAGGTAATTTAACTGGTATTTCAGGTTTTGGCACCTCTTTTGGCACTGGTGGTTTTACCTCTACTGGCTTTGGAACTTCAACCTTTATTTCTTCTTTTGGTGGTGCAGGTGGTAATTCAGGTAGTTTAACTGGTATTTCAGGTTTTGGCACCTCTTTTGGCACTGGTGGTTTTACCTCTACTGGCTTTGGAACTTCAACCTTTATTTCTTCTTTTGGTGGTGCAGGTGGTAACTCAGGTAATTTAACTGGTATTTCAGGTTTTGGCAGCTCTTTTGGCACTGGTGGTTTTACCTCTACTGGCTTTGGAACTTTAACCTTTATTTCTTCTTTTGGTGGTGCAGGTGGTAACTCGGCAATAACTACAGATGGTTCTTCTACTGGTCGTTCACCCTCTTCAACAGCGAGGTTCACATTATCAATTCTCGCTTTGAATCCTATTCCGGCACCATATATCTTCAAATTTGTAAGTATCTGAGGTTGAGGAGATAATATCTCCACCAAATTTGGGGATGAATATGAATACCATTGATTTTTAGGTATCTTCTCACCTATGTCCGGATAGTTAAGTGTGCTTTCTTTATAAGGTTCATCATAAAGAAAACCATGTTTCCAAACATTAACATTTCCTTGTGCATCTTTATATTCTAATTCAATCATTACCGGATATAATTTGTCCTCATCACTCGCCAATGATGAAAAAATAAGTTTAACATCCGCACCAATTATTAATGAGTTACAATTAGAAATATCCATATTTAATGATTGACTTATCCCTAATTCCCCTTTTTCCTTTACCATGCCAATTCTTTTATATTCAAATACCTTTGGATACTGTTTGGTATCAAAAATAACCTGGAGTATCTTTTTCCCTCCCGGGGTCTCAATCTTATCCCAATATTTTAAATCAAGTGAAAAATCAGGGTTAGTAAGTAGCTTGGGTATTATTCTGCCTGCTCTTTTTGGAGGGAGTTTTGGTTTTTCTACTATTTGAGGTAATTCAACTGGTGGTTTTGGAGGCTTGACCTCTTCGACGATTTTAGGCTTTTCCTCGATAACTGGTTTCTCTGGAACTTTGGCAATGACTTCTTCTTTTGGCTGGACTTCCTTTACTATTGGTGGAATTTCAACCTTTGGGATTTCGGGTAGTTTTACTTCCTTTGGTTTTTCAGGCACAGGTGGTTTTGAAGGTTTGACCTCTTCGACGACTTTCGGCTTCTCCTCGACAACTGGTTTCTCTGGAACTTTGGCAATGACTTCTTCTTTTGGCTGGACTTCCTTTACTATTGGTGGAATTTCAACCTTTGGAATTTCAGGTACTTTTACCTCCTTTGGTTTTTCAGGCACAGGTGGTTTTGGAGGCTTGACCTCTTCGACGATTTTCGGCTTTTCCTCGACAACTGGTTTCTCTGGAACTTTGGCAATGACTTCTTCTTTTGGCTGGACTTCCTTTACTATTGGTGGAATTTCAACCTTTGGAATTTCAGGTAGTTTTACTTCCTTTGGTTTTTCAGGCACAGGTGGTTTTGGAGGTTTGACCTCTTCGACGATTTTCGGCTTTTCCTCGATAACTGGTTTCTCTGGAACTTTGGCAATGACTTCTTCTTTTGGCTTTATTTCCTTTACTATTGGTGGAATTTCAATCTTTGGAATTTCGGGTAGTTTTACTTCCTTTGGTTTTTCAGGCACAGGTGGTTTTGGAGGTTTGACCTCTTCGACGATTTTCGGCTTTTCCTCGACAACTGGTTTCTCTGGAACTTTGGCAATGACTTCTTCTTTTGGCTGGACTTCCTTTACTATTGGTGGAATTTCAATCTTTGGAATTTCAGGTAGTTTTACTTCCTTTGGTTTTTCAGGCACAGGTGGTTTTGGAGGTTTGACCTCTTCGACGATTTTCGGCTTTTCCTCGACTGGTTTTTGTGGAGGTAAAACCTTTGGAAGTTCTGCAACGACTATTTCTTTCACCTCGAATTTTCCAGTCCAATATTCACGAGGATAAGAAGAGAGACTTCGACAACGAAGTGATGACAAATCAGCCGGTTTGGTTTTGTCATCTTCGGTTATAAATAATAAAGAACCAAATTGGCGGTCAACATAAACATGGTAGGTAAAGAAATCGCCCGGGGTGAGTTGTCGGTCTTTATCTTCAAGTTCTACGAGGAGATTTTTACCTGGAACTACTTCACCTTGCATTTCAGTATTGAGTAATATCTGGCTTTGCGTTTTCCCGCGTTCGGTAAGGATATTTGCCCCTCGTGTAAATGACGGGTCTATTTCCATACTAACATTTAATGTAGTGGGTAAAAGTGGTTGTTGTCTATAATTAAATCTTGTTGTCTTTTCCTTTGCATTCAAATATGCCATACCTACATCTATGACTTTTCCCATTTCTTCACTACTGATTTTATTATCCCAGCCTATATTTTTTTCGATTAATTCTGTTCGTATCTCCGGAGTTATACCAAGTTCAATCCAGCGACCAAATATTGGTCGTCCATCTTCATAAGAGCGTAAAACAGCAGATGGAATAGTAATAATATCAAATCCCTTATCTGGAGGAAGACCAGCCTCTTGCGGTGAGACGATACTGAAATATAATTCTACACCCTTTTTAGTTTTAGAAAAAACAAGTTTTATAGGTAAATTTTTAGCGATAACATAAATATCTCCAAGTCCAGGACCAATCAGGCTTAACTCAGAAGAGTTTAATTCTGATTTCAAATCCGTCAAGGGGGTGTAAATTAGTCTAATAGAATTACGGGATAAGGCTTGAACTTCAAGTTTGGCATTAGTTCCTTGTAAAGAAAGGTCGGGTTGAACATCTGCGAGGGCAGCGAAATTGCCTATTTTAAGTCCTAATGTATGCTCAATTGCGGTCCGGGAAATAATTCCCGTGTAGCTCTTATCACCATTGGGGTCGTGTAAAATAGTAAGTGGTAGGTATGGAAGATAGGTATAACTCGAACCGGATAAATACCGCACCATAACAAAAGCAACCTTTTCTCCACTTGAAGGACCAATAGGCAGGTCAACTCTGGTCACAAACTTATATCTTACCTCAGGGTCTTTTTGAACGACCATTGGGGTAATGAATTCGCGCAAATCTACGCTTTTACGATTAGAGACGATTTCCTCTGCCTTTTCATAAAGTAATTCCCATTTGCCAGAATAAGGATAAGATTCCTTTTCTAATTTGATAATCACAATTGCTTTTTCATCCAGGCCTGATGTATTATTTCCTCGCCAATCAACCTTAAATCGAAATGAATCTATATCCTCTTTCAATACCAATGTCGTATCTTCCGCCAGTGAGGCACCGGCATTGGCCCAAATAGGTATTTCCAACAGACCCCGCCAGTCACCAAAAATATTTCCTACAGAAATAATTGACGGCGTAACATTAGTATTAATTGTTGCTTCTTTTCCATAAACCAAAGATGCAATAGTTAGTGATAAAAAGGTTACCCAGTAAAAAACTTTACTTCTCCCTTTCATATTGACACTCTACCTCCTTACAATATTTATCGACATTTTTTGTAAAAAACTAAAATTTTACTTTTTTACATTAACATAAATTTTAAGAAAAGTCAAGAAAAATATTTTAGCCTTCAATTTTTTTCTTGACTAATTTTATTCCAAAAGGTATAATAAACTCAGAATGATGTTTAAAATATCATTTATCCTTATCCTATCATTAATATTTCAGATAACTTATCCTCAATTAGTCTTTTCTTATGGTCTGCTTACACACATCGAGCTTATGACTCAAACAATGAGAGCATTAGGGTCTGAATTCGCCTCCATATCAACTACATTCTTACTTTATGCCACATTAGGGGCAATTGGACCAAATATTTTTAAAGGTAACCTTTTTAAAAAACTTCATGGAGAACAATTTACACAATTTGTCTATGGCATGATAGATTATTTAATGAATCTTACACCTGGAGAAAAAAGGCAGAAACTAACTGCCTATTTATATGGCTATTTAACCCATCTTGCCGGGGATATAAATGGTGATGCACTTGCCCATCGACTAAGTCATCAAAAAGAACATAATTCTAAGTTTAATCGAGTTTATCTTCATCAAGACCTTTATGTTGCGTGTAAATATTATCCTGCGGGTGGGAATAAGGCTAATTTAAAGATTGACTTATATGAATTAGATACAGATATTATGCAGATGTATCGATGGGTATTTGATAAATTGGAAGGCGGGACATTTAAATTAGAGTGGAAGACATTTATCTCTTCTTATGACCGAACTCGACTTCTTATCTGGTGGTTAATCCAGGAGGCAAAACAACCTTTTTTCCGTGTGTTTTTACCTTATAATTTTAGTATGAAGTATCTCTTAGAATTTGAGCGTAATTTTGAAGACGCTAAACAAAAAGCCATTCAATTCATTAAGACAGCAACCGAGTATCTTTATAGCCCTACCTGGAATAAGGAGGGATTGGATAAATTAAAAGAAGTTCTTAAAGAAGACGATGTTGGCTGTCCGTATCTGTAAATGAGGTTATCAGTAATTCGTAACCGTTCAGGATATAGCCACAGAGTTACAGAGAACACAGAGGGAATATAGCAGTTATTAGTCAAAACTTTATTCAGAGTGGATAAGTAAAAAAAATCCCAAATCCCAAGCACCAAATCTCAAATAAACACCAAATTCCACATACCAAAAAGCGAATTAGAGATTAGTGAATTAGAGATT
>JBFLYA010000172.1 GCA_040757115.1 bacterium
GTTGAGAAGATTTTCACATCCTTAATCCCCCGCCAGCGGCGGAGAAGGGAGAGTACGTCTTTAACCTTAATGCGGGGAGGTTTCTCTTCTAACCGCACAGATCGAATAATTGTGCTGAATAGTTACGGTAAAAGAAAGAATAAAGAAACAGGGGCTATATTTCTAAAACAAGCCTGTCCTTTCTATCCTTACAAGATTAACTATATCCTAACTGACAATGGAGCTGAATTTAGTTATAAAGCATTGCCAAAAGGAAAGAAGACCAAGAAAACTCACCCTTTTGACAAGATTTGTCAAGAAAACAAAATACAACATAGAACTATCAAATTCAAACATCCTTGGACTAATGGAATGATGGAGAACTTCAATAAACGAATTAAGAAAAAAATATTGACACAATATCTCTTTCAGAGTATAATAGAAATGAATGGTAAATTGATAGAGTTTATTAATGACTATAATATGAATAAAAGACTTAAATCTTTAAACTATAAAACACCATCTCAATATTTAAAAGAAATAAAAAATAGAGATTTAAAATTAATTAAAATTACCAACTAACGTATCGTTATTTAACACTTAGTTAGTTCACCACAGTCTTCTATAACTTTTGATGGCTGATTAATACTTACATATCATATGCATGCGGGAGGAATGGTTTACATCCCCATATTTAAGATTACAATGTCCACTATCTTCTTTAGTGGTGCACGAACATGAGAGAATGTTATGGATATAGAGAAATATTTAGTATCAAAGAAAAATATAATAGAGGAGGCATTGGATTATTATTTGCCTAAGGTTGATGAATATCCAAAGGTTATTCATGAGGCAATGCGCTATGGGGTTTTTTCAGGCGGGAAAAGAATAAGGGCTATTTTGGTGTTAACCGCAGGGGAATCGGTAGGTGGCAACAATAAAGGATTATTCCAGGCGGCGGCCGCTATAGAATTAATTCATGCTTATTCACTCATTCATGATGACCTGCCGGCTATTGATGACGATGATTTTAGAAGAGGAAAACCCTCCTGCCATAAAAAATTTAATGAGGCAATCGCTATATTCACTGGTGATGCCTTACTTACTCATTCCTTTTACTTATTGTCCAAAATTAAAAACTCACCTGCTCGGGTAATAAAAGTTTATGAAGAAATATCAAAGGCTATTGGCACATCCGGAATGATTGGCGGACAGGTGGTTGATATTGAATCTGAAGATAGTGAAATATTAGATGTTCCGACCCTTGAGTATATCCATACCCATAAAACAGGTGCTTTAATCTGTGCCGCCGTGAAGGTAGGAACTATCTTAGGTGGTGGAGATAAAAAACAATTACATTTATTAACTCAATATGGAGAACATATTGGTTTAGCTTTTCAAATTGTCGATGATTTATTAGACCTTGAAGAAGGGATAAAGGGAAGAGACAGAAAAAGTGATTTAGTTAAGAAGAAATTAACCTACCCGGCGGTCTATGGTATTGAATCATCAAAAAAGCAAGTGACAATATTAATTGAATCTGCAATATCCTGTCTTAAGAATTTTAATCATAAGGCTGACCCGCTAAGGGCTATTGCTGAATTTATTGGTAGAAGAGGATCTGTGATTCAGACAGTAGACTATAGACATCAGACCTCAGACTAAAGCGGGCAGAAATTGCAGAAGAATGTTGGAAGAGTTGGAAGTGTTGAAAGGGTTGAAGGAGTTGGAAGGGTTGAAAACATTTCCTTAACTGACACTGACACTGTCACTGACATAGGTAAGGTTTATGAAAAATTCGGTGGTGTCTTAATCTAGCATAAAGGTTAAAATAGTGTATAGGGTTCTGCAAAATAGGATTTGAGGGAGACAACAAATAAATATCAAATATCAAATATTAAATATCAAATATAAATATCAAAATGCAAAATTACAAATCAAATTTCAAAGAGGAAGTAGCAGGGTTTCTCAAAGAGTTGGAGGAATTTGGTAATATCTTTGCTTCAAGTATTTTAACGCTGAAAGGAAAGAGATAATTTTACTGAACTTTGGCAAAGATAGTTTATAGTTTATAGTTTATAGTTTATAGTTGATAGTTTATAGTTGAAGGACTATAAACTATACACTATAAACCATAAACTATAAACGAGTTTTGCATTTTGCTCTTTGGAGGAAATCCCTTTTGGACACCAAATCTGCATAGATTTCACTATTAGAGTTATTTTCAGACACCACCAAAGCAAAAGTGTTTTCAAAACGATTTTCTGTTTTTCAATCGGTGAAAAATCGCCACCTGTGCGGTTAAATGTAAAATGGATAATGTAAAATGAGAAATGTAAAATGAAAATGTATAACTGAAAGGTAATGAGTCTTGCGAAGTACTAAAATTTCCCATTTTTCATTTCCTATTTTACATTTTACATTTATTTTTCCTTTGCGTCTCTGCGATGAATTAGTCTAATCGCACAGGTGGAATTTTTTTGTAAGCTGATTAAACAGATTACATTTTTTATTGTAAGCGGATTGAACGGATTGAGCGGATTTTTTTTATTTCTTTTTCCGCTAAATCCGTTAAATCCGCTTACTAATCTTTATGTTCATCGGAAATCAAATCGGAACGGTAATAAAAAACGGTAATCTCGTTTTTAGCAAACGGCAGGACATTTTCGCGCTTCACGCTCTCGTAATCTCTCAAATTTTTAAGGTTTATCTTTGTGTTAAAGTTAAAGCTGTTAAATTCCTCAACATGATTTTTGAATTGGTCCAAAAGGTCATCGCGGTGAACCAAAAAGAGAATATCTCCTGTAAGCAATTCTTCTTCGGCAATAAGCTTGCCCAAAAGCTCAATAAGTTTAACGATAATCAGCGTCTTGCCCGAGCCGGTCGCCATCCAAAAGCTCATTCGGTTTATAAAATGTGCGAAAGGGATTTTTGAATCTATGGCGGGATAATCCTTATCATATTCTAAAAGATATTTTGCCGTCTTTTTGCCTTCCCTCTTTTTCAGGTCGTAATCAAAGTTTTCCCTAAAATCGTTGGTTTGATAGTGAACAAATAAACTCTGTTTGTCCGCTTTTTTGTCTTTAAAATAAAGCCATAAACCTTTGAGTGCGTTTTGAAGCCCTTCTTTTTGAAAATCAAAAAGCGTCTTGTCTTTTGAAAACCGCGCAAAATCAAACCCCTGCCATTTTGCCGGTAAGTTTTCAAAAGAAATATCATCTACGATGTTTTGTAAGTATAAGTTACTCATTCTTGTTTATACTTTTCTTTTCGAATTTATTTCCTATTTCTTGTTTGTTTTTCGGGTTTATTTCGGGTTTATTTCGGGTTTTAGTTAAAACATATTTTGTTTTTCTGCCAGTTATTCCAATTTTTTGAAAATACCCATAGAGCATAAAGAATTTAAGTCAATAAGAGCCATCCTATCTGTTATACCGAACATGCTTCTATACTCTTTATTCGTTACCTCTCCCTTCTCCTTAACATACATCACCACTTTTATCTGTCTTTCATTTAATCCCATCTTTCTTAAATTTTCTTCTGTATAAATATCTTTATAAAAATAAACTAAAAACCCGCCAAATTCTTCTTTAAATTCTGGTTCAGGCAGTCCCGCCTTTTTACATTCATCAGTAATTTTAATAGTTCCTCTGCCCCATGCCTCTATCAACCCTGCTTTGAAAAACACATCTGCCAACAATTCATTTCTGGGATAAGATGAATGGCTTTTCTTTAATTCATCAATCTTAATTTCTTTTGGAAGTGTTCCTACATTCCAGCAAATCTTCAAGCAATTTTTTTGAATCCTTTAAGCCAACAGGATTGCCATTATCATCAACTCCGATTAGCAATCTTCCACCATCAGTATTTGCAAAGGCGCAAAATCCACTTAAGATATTCATCCCGCCAGGATAATTTAAATTCGGTTGTCTGGGATTCTCTCATATTTATCCCTTTAATCTCTTTTGACTTTCTGGTTTCTCTAAATAATTATCTTTAGAGACGATAGATTTCTTTAATCTTCTTTCCAGCTGTCTGCGAGCATTACCAGCAATATCACCACCTGCTTTAGCATCTGCTTTCAATTTTGGCATGCCCATTGAATCTTCTACCTTATGAATTTCAGTAGTAGCACGCTCACCAAGCATAGTAAAAATTAATTCCAGGTCATCCATATGGTCACGCAGATTTTCCCGCTTCAGTCCTTTTAATTCTTTATATTGGCTTGGGGTTATATCAAATGTTGCTTTTGAGATTTCCGCAGTTAAGATTTCATAATCCTTCTGTTCCTGTGCCCCTCTTTTTTGCCATTCGTCTGTTAGTTCCTCACGGATGGCAATGCCCCGCATCCTCTTTTCAATCCAATCGTCAGAATAGCCCTTTAATTTATAAAGCATTCGTGTCCGTTTAGTTGCTAATTCAGGATTTTCTATCTCCTGCACCCGTTCGTAACCAACATGAGCTAACCATTTCTTAAACGGCTCGGCTTTTGGTGAAGGTATTGACTGGATAATCCGAAAAACACCTTCTGTATTAGCGCAATCAGTTTCACGCATTTTTCCATCCGGCGCTTCCAATTTCAACCCGTGACAAAATGTCACGACTTCACTTCCTTCTTCTTTTAATCGCTGTTTCAATTTTCTCCAATAGGCGCCGGCATCGACACTATCTGTCAATGCTTCGCATACATCAGTAACCGAAAACCACCACTCGTTTTGATAAATGGTTTTTCTGATTTTTTTGCCCTTGAATAATGCTATTTTTGTTGTTGTTTCCATATTTTTACCTCCATTCCTACTCCCACCAAATCAATGGTTTAATTATTTTATAATCCAAATCTTTGGTATTGATTTTTGTGCCGTCTTCAAACTCCACTTCATAATTCCACTCTTTTAGAGGGGTGGCAAACGAAGTTTGACGGGGTGTTCCTTCCCAGAAATTCAGAGGGGAATTCAACCGGCAAACTTCTGAAAATTCGGTCGGTTTTGACATAGTAAACCATCTGCGTTTTCCAAAAGAGGATAACATCCTTCTCATCTGTATAAACCTTTTCGTAGATATTGTTGTGAAAAGGCGTTGAATTGAAATAGATTGAGCCGCTTTTAATAAAGTAGCGGCTGAAAAATGAGTAAAGTTTGTCAACTGATAGGAATTTCCTTTGTGAATCTACAGATGAACGCAGATATTAGGATTTAAAAGAAGAACACGAATTCCACAAATTAACGAATATTACTAATGAAGAAAAAATATAGGAATTCCCTTTAGTTTTTATTATCCTGATAATCTGCAGAAACCAGCGTCCTATTAACTTGAAAGGCTGTATATCCTCCACTATGAGTAGGGGAGAAGTCCGCTGGATTGTTTTGTTAAGGGTTTTCCAGTTCTTCTCGATCTTGCAGTTTTCTTTTAATAGTCCGGGGAGCACGTGCACAATGGAAAAGTCCATACACAATAATCTGGCCATCTTTTATCATGTAATAAATACTATACGGAAATCTTCTGAGCAGACAGCGACGGAATTCTTTATAAACTTTCGGATAAAGCAATGGATTCCATCGAATTCCTCCAACACATGCATAAAATATCCGAAGAAATTCCTCCCCAAGTCCCGGTGATTTTGTTTCATACCATACATAAGCACCGATAATATCTTCCTCGATTTCAGGAAGAAAACGCAGTGGGTATATCATTTTCTACCTTGTATTTTTGCCTGAAGTTCATCGAGAGATAAAAGAGTCCCCCGCCCAGATTCATATCTTTTGAACCTTTTGTCCAACTCCTCTATGTGGCTTTGAGGAATAGGAACAACAGATTCATCCGAAGCAATACTATCCCACAGATTCTCAACAAACAAAATCTTTTCCGGCGTACTTAATTTAGTGATTTCGGGAATATCATTCACGCGCACTTTTTATCTCCTTTTCTTTAACTGATAGGAATTTCCTTTGTGAATCCACAAATGAACGCAGATATTAGGATTTAAAAGAAGAAACTGCATATTACACCTCACTTAAATTCAAGCATAATCCTTCAACTTAACTTAAGTATAGCACGAAGCGATATAAATGTCAATTAAATTTCATTACAACTCTTCCGTAACCATATCTTCCCTTAAGTCGGTGAATGCTTACGACTTACGCCAGTATCACTGGTAGGCGAAAGGTTTCACGGATTATGGTTGCTTCTTGAAGAGTAAAAACAACTATAACCATATCTTCTGGTGAAATCTGATTTAAGAGAACATCACCTGGTATCCGCCATTCTTTTTCCGATGTCCAATCACTCTTTGATAAGTGATGTAATTGGAATCTAAACCGTTCAGTCGCTGGTAGTTTCTTGAATTTAGATTCAGGGGCATAGATTACTGGTTTAATCGCCATCTTTTTCAGGATATTTCTCCGAATGCCGATTCCATAAGGTTCAAAAGTCCAGCGAATCAAAGCAGGGTTCCATTTACGGATTTTAATCAATTCATTTGGTAGGCAAGCAGTAAATGAAGTTACCGGCGTTTTTCCCCGAATAAGCCGATTACTGGCACGAATAAGTTTTTCTTTGAGAATTCGGCATAAGGTATCAAAAGCCGTATGCCCGGCATCAGATTCACCAGCAATAAGTGATTGGATATATGCAGATAAAGATTGTCCTGGCCATGGTCCAGGGCAGGCACGAGTATAATGAAAGAGATACTCATCTAATTTAACCATATCGAGTTCAATTGTATGGAGTGGAGTATCCGTGACACTGCCTACCTCAACTGTCTGAAGTGGCGTGTCTATGACACTGCCTACCTCCAAAGACTCTGCACCAGATAATAATAAATTCTGATTGCCTTTTGTGTTCTGGTCAAATCTTGTTGGTCGAAATACGGTAACCTTCTTTTTTTCTGAAAATGATTTAGCCACTAATCTCTGGATATTCCCTTGTGCACAAGCCTCAGCTACAAAGAGATACTCGGCTAAAGCCACTACCCAGTAATCGCGAGTAACCAATCGTTCCTTACGAGATGGTAAGGTAATTTCAGGTAAGAATGGGGAGATAAACAGTGTCTTTTCTAATCCAAACATATTGCTGAATTTATCGTAAAAAGCCTTTTGAAGGTCAGGGGTTAATACCCCTGGTAAATATTCATCCAGAACAATAATCACTGGTGAATGAAATTGTTTGGCAATAAAGGTAACTATTTCGTAAGTAAGTATGCCAAGGCTGGAAACAATCGTCAGTTTTTTTGCGATTACCTGTTGAGTTAATTTTATTGTTACTTTTAGCCAGCGAGTAGTAGGTGTTACGGCACGAAGTTTATGTGAATTTAATACCGCGGCCTTAGAGGAATTTAGTATCTCTGGATTCCCCTGAGCAAAAAGGATTTGCTCACCAATAAATAACACAAAAACACCATTTTCTAACCATTGCTTTGCTTTTTCTTTTGCCTGATGAATATTTAACCGATGAGCAGATAAACCATATCTTTTACTTACCTCCGTAATCCAGGTATATGGGTCATCAAAAATATTATTACTTTTATTGATTTTTATCAGAAAGGAAGAAACTTGAGTGGCAGTTAAATGTTTAAATTGAGAAAATAAGGCAAGAGTAAAAAGTATGGGAAAAGAAGAGTTATCTTTCAATTTTTGCATACTCCCTGTAATTGGTAACTGGTGATTGGTAACTGGTAATTAGTTACCAATCACCAGTTACCAGTACCTTATTCGAGCCAAATGCCTTATCACAATTTCGTGCGTTATTTGTTCTACACGACACTATCAACTCCGTCATTTCCAAGCATACCACAATTTCTTCCTTTTTGCAAGCATTTTTTATTGACTTTTTGGGGAAAACTATGTATAATAATCCGCAGATTTCAGTAACCGTTCAGGTAGTCCTTTACCGCGGAGACGCAGAGGAACAGAGAAGACATAGAAATAAAGTAACTATTCAGCCACTGATTAACACGGATTAGCACGGATAAATCCAGAGGGCAGAAGGCAGAGGACAGAGGACAACAGGAGGAAAAATCTTCAGCCTAACTACGGACACGGATACCGGACACGATTCACGAATTTTCAGTGTTTCATCTGTGTCCATCTGTGGCTGAATAGTTATCAATAAATTTTAATTTTTTCTCTGCGTCTCTGTGTCTGTGCGGTGAACGGTTACAGAATTTGT
>JBFLYA010000173.1 GCA_040757115.1 bacterium
TTGAAATGCACTCAACAGGTGCAAGGAGGAACGGCATTTACCCTGTTTCTCTTTATCCTATAGAGATAATAATAAAGGATCCGGTCATAAAAGTCAAGTTTCTTTTTGTTCACAATCAAAGATTTCACAAACTCTCCCATGAGGAGAGAAATATTATTAAATATTAATTATAAATTAATTAATAACTATATTAAACATATTATACGAGGAGGAAAAGAGATGAACCTACTATATTTATCGGCAAGTTTTTACCACATATTGAATACTTTTACAAGTTCTTTTAAAAACAAACAAAGTTTCAACAACTTTGTGACTCTAACTATTGGTTGGTTACTAACACCAGGACGAAAGACTATTACCCGCATAATTCAAACTATAGGTGCAGACAAAAGAAAACATCATAGTTGTTTCTACAATTTCTTTAAAAGGGCTAAATGGGACATTAACCATTTAGTCTATGGAGTATTGAAAATGATCGTTATCACCCTTATCCCAGAAGGAAGCATTGTTCATACTGTTGGTGATGATATCCTAATTCGCCAAGAGCGGGAAAAAGATTCCAGAAACAGGTATATTCAGAGACTCTGTTCTTTCTACCAAGAAAATCCATGTCTTTAGATGGGGACAAAACTGGGTTACTCTCGGTATCATCGTCAAACTCCCTTTCCTTAATAATAGATATATGTGTTTACCTATTATGGCTAAACTCTGTTCTAAAAAACAACCTTATTCCAAAAAAGAAAAGCTCCCTCAAACTCGTTACCAGATAATGATTGAAATGCTTCAACTCCTTGCGTCCTGGCTGCCAAATCGACAAATCATTCATACCGTAGATGGTGCTTATGCTCATGAAACTATAGTTAATCATCTCCCTGCAAATGTTGAAATTGTTAGCCAAATTAGAGCTGATGCTGCCCTTTATGAAAAACCTTCTCTTGAAACTCTAAAGAGACGAGGTGCACCACACAAAAAAGGAAACCGATTACAAAAACCAAAAGATATAGCCAATGACCCTCAAATCCCCTATCAAACTATTCAAGCAAATACCTACGGAGAATCTTCTACCTTTTTGGTCAAACAAATAACTGCTCTCTGGTATAGAGTGGGTAAAAGTAAACCTTTGTCTATCCTTATTGTAAGAGACCCAGAAGGTAAACACCCAGATGCCTTCTTCTTTACCACCCTTCTTTCTTTATCTCCATCAATGATATTGGAACTTATTGCTGGTCGCTGGTCAATTGAAATTACTCACCGAGATAGTAAACAGTATATGGGAATTAGTGAACCATAACTCCAGAATGAAAAATCAGTAAAAAGACAAATTCCTTTTACTTTCCTCATCATGAGTTTAGTAACCATTTGGTATGTGAAATTAACACACCACACTAATCTTAAACTCTTTTTACCATGTTCATGGTATTGACACAAACAGACTCCTTCATTCTTTGATATGTTAGTGGTTCTACGGCACAGCCTCTGGACTAATCTATTTTTTGGTAACTCTACTTTTGAGGTTGAGATGCAAAAAATTTCCAGGTTATCTTGAACCATTTTTATCCACTCAAAAGTAGATAATCGCTTTAACAACGATAATAAAGGACTAAATCCTCTTAATTTTCTTGTTCAGGTGCTCGCGAGAGCATCATGAATGACGAAACTTCAGATGCTATTAGTTTGTATTCTTTAATTTGTTAATAATATATTTTGTTATTGATTCAATATTAACAAAGCTACCTGTGGAATTTAAATCATTATCAGAAACTTCAATATCAAATGTGTTTTCGATTTCCACTATCACTTTAACAAACTTTAAGGAATCTATTCCATTTTCAGAAAACAACTTAAAATCTGTGTTAATAACAATATTGGAATCGATTTTTAATTTATGTACAAAGATATCTATTATCTTACTTTCGATCTCTTTTTCATCCATTATTTAACTCCTGCAATACCTAAATCCGCCGAATCACGTTTTTTTTAACAGTATTGCTGACCACTGTGTACCGATGCTCACGGCGTATAATACGATTAAATCGTCTTTTTTATAGATATTACTGTTAAGTGTATCGGTAATATTTCTAATCGCATCCACATTTCCAAAGTGTCCACCTTTTGGAATATTATCAAGAAAGATTTTACCTATTTCACAGTTTAGAAAATTACTGTAATATTCATAGGCTTCAATGTTTGTATTTACAGGTAAAATTCTCGAAATATCATTTATTCCATGATTATTATTTTTAAGTAATTTTAGAATTAAATTTGAACCGTTTTTAATTACTCTAACTGGGGTGCCTTCCGTCTTAAAAGTATTTTCGTTAATGCTCCCATTTGTGAAAGCACAGTAATCAATAATTTCAAATTCCCCCTTCTTTTCAGTCACTTCCATAATACCTAGCCCATCACTTATAATTGCAGGGGCTAAATAACGCTTTCTGTCATCTTCCAGGAATGAATTGGCTAATATTAAAATATTCTTTGCAGTATTATTTTTTATTAATGCATCTGCAACTTTAATACTAGCAAGCACACCAGAACAGCCTTGTGCAATACTCATAATATTGGCATTGACAAATTTGAACTCCTGATGTAAAGCATAAACAATATCTTCGTTGGCTTCCATTGTATTTGTATAGAATAAGTAATCGATACTATTTGCATCAATGCTTTTTTTGTTAAGATACTCTGTAAGCAAATCTTTATAAATGTTGTACTCATTTTCCCGTTTTTCTTTATATATAAATTCAGTCCCAATTCTAAGTTGGATTGACTCTTTTATATGATCATATTCATTAGCTGAGCTAGCAATTTTAGAAACAATCTCTTCAATTTTGATTTTGGTTTTTGGTAAATAATAATTTGTATAACCAATATTTGAAAATGTATTCATACAATCTCCATTATTCTATATGTTTTTGAAGTTCTAGATTAAATTCCTTTTCCAAAATAGAAAAGAAATAAATAAAACTCTCTTTAAGTATAGGATTTATTTTTAGTATTTTCTTAACAGTTTCTTGATAGTTTTCTGAACTATAAATTCTATAATATAGATCCTTTGCAAATTTATTTAGGTCTGTATAATGTTTTGTCTTTAAAACTTGGCACTCTATTGTCGCATAACTGGGATTCTTATATTTTTCTGCAAGCCATAAATTTTCTTCATCTACCCTCTTTCTTAATCTTGTACCTAAAAAAGGATAAGTAAAGGAAAGTGTAAACCGTGTAAATGGGATGGTCGGGAGTTCTCTATTAATGGCATCTAATACCTCCATTTCTTCATTGGCATATCCTACCATTAGTAAACAGGAAGATAGGATTCCGTTATTAATCGTGGTTTCAAACGCTTTCCTGATATGGTTAAGGTTAATGCCTTTTCTCATTGTTTTTAAAATATTGCTGTCTAGACTTTCAACTCCGTATGAAATCGCGACGACCCCTGCTTTTTTTAAATATATGAGCATTTCGTTATCTACTTCATTTACCCTTCCGAATATAGTTATAGGAGTTTGTAATGAATGGAAGTGGATTTTATCGCATAATTCATACAACCATTCCTTATTACTGGTTAAGCATTCATCTGCAAATTGTATATGATTGACATTATATTTTATTTTTAGAATACGAATTTCATCAATAATATTATCAGGTGTTCTATAGGTAACTTTATTACTCCAGGAAACTCTGTTTGTACAAAATTCACAATTATATTTGCACCCGCGAGATCCAAAAACGAGAGCAGATCTTTGCTTATTTGAAGGAGGATAGTTAAGTGCATGGACTGCATACTGCGAAAAATTAGTATGTTTCCTGTCAGGAAAGGATATTGAATCTATATTCATAATTCTTTCCCTGTTTTCTTCTTCAAAAATTTGATTCCCAACCTTGTGAAAGATACCCTTGCACCTTTCTAGTGGTTTATGATTTTCTATTCTATCCAGCAATTCTGCAAAGGTGGCCTCACCTTCACCTTTAACTGCAATATCTACACATTTATGTGCGATCGCGTTTGGATCAGTCGTAACATGAATACCACCTATAATAGTAATAATCCGAGGGTTAATTTTTTTAATTTCATTAAGCATCTCAATGGTTTGATTGAAATTTGCAGACCAGCATGAACAGCACAATATTTCTGGGGCAAATGTATTAATTTCTAAAAGCATTGTTGCAAAACTTTTATTTGCCTGCTGCAGGACTAATGTTGTATGACCTTGCTTCTCAGCAATAGCAGATAGATATTCTAAGGCCAAAGGTTCAGATATAATATAACTATCATGATCTTCTTTGAACCCTTTTTTTAGGCTGCACGACATCTCAACAAAAATTATCTTCATTTTTTATTCTTCCTTACAATATTATTTAGTGCCTAAACGGAAATTGATTTTTACTTTATATTCTTTTATTTTCTGATTAATTTGTTACCTCTTCAATCTGTAAGCTATATGAGCAGTGAGCATCTGCTGATATTGGATAATCAGGTAAATGATTTTTTCTCAAAATATTTCCCTTGTGGTCTACTCCCGTTGAATGGTAGATAGAGTGAAACAATCCCCAAGAGACCAGACTTTATCGGTAAGGCCAGCAACCATCGCTGGTGTCCGACCCTGATATTCCCCTTCTACAACCTTTATTGGTAATGTCCTTTTTTGTGGGGAGAATTAATTGCTCCCTGCTTCAGTTATCGGCAAACATGTGTATACTTTAATTTAAGCACGTCACCAAACCCTCAACGGGAGTAGACCACCAGGAATATTTGAAGATTAACTAAATTAATTCCTGTTGCAATTAAAGAATTATGAATTTATTTGCCTCACAGCACACAGCTCACGGCAAGTTATCTTCAAGAGTTTATATTTGCTGAATAATCTCAATAATACTTACTTTCAATAAATTCCGTTCAAGCACAACTTACTTATTATAATTTTCGTAATATTCATATGAGCTTTGAATTTTATTAATAAAGGAATCAAAACTAGAATTTTTCCCTTCATAAAAAATGGCGCCTTTGCTTTTCCTTTCCGCTGAATATTTAAATAAATTGGCAAATTCAAAATAAAATTCTTTTAAAGGTAATTCAGTTTTCAAAAAAGTATGAAAACAATCGAAAAACTCTAGTTTATTAATAATGAATTGATCTTTTAATCTAAAATAATCATCAGTACCAAAGAATGGTGTTAATACAGCAAATGTAGGTCGGTCGATATTAAGACGTTTCACTTCTTTTAATAAATTTGCAAAATCTACTTTCGTATAATCCTGACGCACAATAAAATTGGCTCTGATTTCAATTCCGTAACTATGCAGGATTTCTACACATTGATAAGCCATGTTTAAGGAAATCTTCTTTCTATAGATTTTCAGTTCCTTTTCATATATGGATTCCAGACCAATTAATACGGAATCCAAACCAATTTCTGCCCATTTTTTAAAAAGATCAGGATTTCTTACAACACTATCCGATCGTACATACATATGATATTTTTTCTGAATTTTTGCTTCATTAATCCTGTCTGCAAGAGCATGCATCTTCTTAACATCGATAAAAGCTTCATCGTCAACCACATAAATATTCTTGTTGCTTATAGATTTAAGCTCTTCAATTATTTTTTCATTTTGTCGTGTTAAGTACCTGCGATTACATAGTTTCCAGAGTATACAAAAAGAACAATTATATGGACAGCCATATGAAAACCGAATAAGGGACACCGGATCATAATGTGCATGAAAATAGAGATTACTATATTTCTTCAGAAGCTTTCTGTCTGGAGCAGGGAATACATCTATAGATTCAATATCTTTACTATAAGTAAACTGCAACTTACCATCATGATTATAATAATATAAGTTGGGAATATCTATTAACGGCTTATTATCGCTTAAATTGTCCACTAAACTGTGAAAGGTTTCAACTGCTTCACCCGTAAGAATGTAATCCACATACTCAAGGTTTAAATGATATAGGGTCACAGTTGGATGGTGTCCGCCGATTACAATTTTAATTGCTGGAAAATCATTCTTAATTGCTTCCAATAATCTATTACAAGTATGAACAACAACACTGTACGGAACTGAAAGACCGATTAAATTGGGATTTGTCTTTTTAATTATTGTTCTAATATCATCTTTTTCAAATCGCATATCGATGATATCTATATCATATTTATCCATAAGGGGAGCCCCCAGATATTCCAAAGGTAGCGGTTCACAACAACTAAAGTCTTCCGTTAAAACGCAGTAATCTGGTGATGGTGGCCAAATAAGAAGTATTTTCATATTACTTAATTCCATTAATTAATCAAATATTTACGATAAATAATTTGCATTTATCTTTATATAGTCAATGGAATAATCACAAGTCCAAATTGTTTTAGATTTAGTACCTATGTTTAAATCCACTGTTATCGTTATTTCTTTTCCTTTTAAGGAATTCCTTACTTTTTCCAGGGTTTCTTTTTTAGCACAAGGTTCGCCCTTATCTACAATCAGATAATTATTCAAATGCAGCCTGAGTTTATCGTACTTTAATCCAGTCCTGGCTTTACCAATAGCCATTAATATACGACCGTAATTTAACTGTTCACCAAATAAAGCAGTTTTGACCAAAGGTGAATTACCGATTGAATAAGCAATTTGTTCAGCGTTTTCGAAAGTCGGGCTATTGATTACATTAATTGTTATGTATTTTGTAGCCCCTTCTCCATCTCGGATCATTTCCTGAGCCAGCGTTAACAAAACATCTTTCAAGTTCTTGTAGAATAATGCGTACTCATTATCTTTAGTAGTAATCATTTTATTATTGGCAATGCGGTTAGATAAAAAAAAGACTGAATCATTTGGGCTAGTATCTCCATCAATCGTGATACAATTAAATGTCTCATTTACAACATCTTCCAGCATTGCTTTCATCATATCATATGAAATTTTAGCATCGGTAATCACAGTAGAGAGCATCGTTGCCATATTAGGCATAATCATACCCGCACCTTTTACACAGGCACCGATCGTTACGGGAATACCGTTTAATGGGAAAGTAACTGAGGCTTGTTTTATTTTAGTATCTGTAGTCATGGTTGCTTTAATAAAATCTAATGCGCTATTTTCATCACTTTGCAGTTTTTCAACTACCTTAGGAAGTGCTGCAAGGATTTTTTCCATATCTAATTCAATACCGATTACTCCAGTAGAACCAATATAACATTCTGATGTATTAATCCCTAACATTTTGGAAATGACTTGTAGACATTTTATTGAATCTTGGATTCCTTGTTTACCTGTAAACGCATTTGCGTTACCACTATTAATAAGCACAGCTCGTTTTTTTTGAGATAATTTATCATTTTCTTTAGACACTATCACAGGAGAGGCAATGATATCACTTCTGGTATACATAGCCACTCCATATGTATCATTTTGTTCTGAAAATAATAATCCAATATTATTTTTTTTATTTTCCAAAGCAATACCTGCAAACTTGAATCCCTGAACGCTTGACAAACCTGTTTTACTCATATATTCTCCTTTCCAAATTCATTTTAATAATACGGCTTTTTTGATATTTAAAAAATCCATTAAAAAACCCTCATGAGGATCCAAATAATTATAACCACGTTCTAGATATTTATCACCAAATATTTTTAAAATCGTTTTATTATAACATAATTTATTAATTAATTCATTATTATTCGATACTATACTCAAAATTAAAGAATGGGCACAATAAGATTCAATTTCTGCTTCCGGCACCTCAATTACAGTAATGAAAGGGAAAAATAACTGATAATTCCAAAATTGGCATATTACTACGAGATTGTTTAGGTTATGAAGGATGCGAAATGAAAATGCTCTTGGATAAGGGTTTGCAAGTTGCATTCCCGATTTATTTTTCTTGTAATCTGAGTAATAGTGAATTTTGAAAAAGCCCTTTTGGTTTTTAGCTGTAATATTATCAAATAGGCTA
>JBFLYA010000174.1:0-5121 GCA_040757115.1 bacterium
AATAACTCTAATAGTGAAATCTATGCAGATTTGGTGTCCAAAAGGGATTTCCTCCAAAGAGCAAAATGCAAAACTCGTTTATAGTTTATGGTTTATAGTGTATAGTTTATAGTGTATAGTTTATAGTGTATAGTTTATAGTCCTTCAACTATAAACTATCAACTATAAACTATCAACTATCTTTGCCAAAGTTCAGTAAAATTATCTCTTTCCTTTCAGCGTTAAAATACTTGAAGCAAAGATATTACCAAATTCCTCCAACTCTTTGAGAAACCCTGCTACTTCCTCTTTGAAATTTGATTTGTAATTTTGCATTTTGATATTTGATATTTAATATTTGATATTTGATATTTGATATTTATTTGTTGTCTCCCTCAAATCCTATTTTGCAGAACCCTATACACTATTTTAACCTTTATGCTAGATTAAGACACCACCTAAATTTCCAAACTTTTAAAAAATCACAGTTTGTGAACTTTTAAAGTATAACTTCATTGGGACGCAGATTAACGCAGATTTACAGGATTTTATATTTTAATATCCTGATAATCTGAGTAAATCTGCGTCCCATTAACTTGAATCTTATTAAGCAAATTGCGTTCACAAATATTTACTTAATTGGTCATAAATTTGCTTGGATAAACCAAATTGGTCTGATTTAGCCATTAATTTTGCATATTCATCATATAACATATCTTCAAAAACCTCTTCTGAAAAACCGGCATGAAAAAGGCTGGTTTTGTGAATAGATTTACGCATCTCTTTTAGTAATTGATTGATAAAAATAGACTCCATCTCATAACTTACTTCTTTTAATCTTGCCTTTGCCTTTTCTTTATCCTGAGTATTTTTAAGGGCAGTGGCAAAATCATTTGCTTGATTAGTCTTATTGATAAATTTATAATCAGGAAGATTATTATTTAATAATTGTAGTGGTAATATATTAGGCATTTTTACTCCTTAATCTACTCCACCACCTCGAAGGTGGAGTTACTTTTACATAATGATAATTTCCGCGTGTAAAGCACCAGCAGATTTAATAGCTTGAAGTATGGCAATTAAATCCTCTGGCGAGGCCCCAATTGAATTTAAGGCTGAAACGACATCTTCGATAGTCACCGTTGGTGAAAATAGAATTACATTTTCTTCTTTTGCTTCTTTTGATTCAGTGGCAGTGCGACTTTTTACGACAACACTTATATTTCCATGTGCGACAGCCACTTGTGAAATGCGAATATCTTTGCCCATCACGATTGTTCCAGTTCGCTCGTTCACAATTACTTTAGATTGCATATCCGGAGTTAAGGTTAAACCTTCTAATCCAGATATAAATTCAACTATCCTTTCTTTATAGTTTTCGGGTATTTTGACCAGGACTAAAGATGGGTCTAATGCTTTAGCGGTATTTGGGGTAAATTTAGTATTAATTGCGGTTGCAATTCTAAAGGCAGTCGTAAAATCACTTTCCTTAAGCACTAAAGAGACAGTATTTTCTTTGACAATCGGGCAGGTAACATCTTTTTCGATAATTGCTCCTTGCGAAATCTGGGCGACAGTAAGATGCTTTCTACCAGTGGGTTTGCCCCCAATTAAAATAGGTCCTTGAGCTACGGCATAAACCGCCCCATCTGGACCTAATAATGGTGTCTGAAGTAAAACGCCGCCTGCTAAACTTTCCGCATTACCTAAGGTTGCTACGACTATATCCACTTTATCTCCTGCTCTGGCAAATGAAGGTAATTGAGCTGTCACAATGACAGCCGCCACATTTTTTACCTCCATTTTCTCTTTATCCACCGAAATCCCTAATCGAGTCAGCATATTCACAATGGATTGAGCGGTAAAAAAAGTTCCTTTATCATCTCCGGTCCCGTTTAATCCTACAACCAGGCCATATCCCATTAATTGGTTAGGTCTTACCCCTTCTATTCGGCATAAATCTTTTACCCTGACAACCGTTTCCTGGGCATAAACTACGACACTTATAAAGATAAATATAAAAATGATAAGTCTTCGTAAGACAACCACGCTTGCCATCCTCCTTATCTGGTAATTGGGTAAGCGTTCAGCCACAGAGGCATAGAGTTCACAGAGAATTAAGGAAATTAGCCACAAATGGATACGAATTAACCTCTGACATCCCATAAATGTAGTGCGAACCTTTAAGTTCGCCTTTTGGCTTGCCAGAAGCGAAGCTAACGCCTCGCACTACAAATCTTTTTGTATTTATGTTCATTCCTGGTTATATATTCCCTCTGTGTTCTCTGTGACTCTGTGGCTATATCCTGAACGGTTACCCATTTTTTTTTACTTCAATACGACATTAAAATAAAACATTAACTATTTTCGTCAATACCCTGGTGATAACTCCTCGTTTTTCCTTATCTGACAGGCTGGTTCCACCTTTATATTTAATTGAGGCATCTAAAATATAGGTTGAGAGAATAGAATTATCTGCCTCAATATCTTCTGGTCTAATTACTCCCGACACGGCTAATATTTGTTCTTCGTTATTAATAAGTAATTTTTTACTTCCCTCTATGGCTAAATTTCCATTAGGTAGAACATTTACAACTTGAGCCGTCAGATTTGCCTTTAAAATGCCAGAGCGACTTGTATCGGCATCGCCTTTATATTTACTTTTTCCTTTGGCGCCAAAGTAAGGTATAAAAGATAACAGATTCTTTTTACCCTTTTCCACAGTTGTTGGACCGCCAGAAAGTTCGGCATCTTTAGATTTTTTAGTTGAGCTCTTCTGCATCGCTGAAGATGACTCAACTACAAGAACTGTGATTATATCTCCTATTTTTTTCGCCTTATGGTCAACATATAAACTTTCCTGGCTACTTTTTGCCCAGAGTGATTCTGCCTCAGTTTCATAAGCCCTAATCCAGGAAAAAATACCAATAAAGAGAATAAGAATGACATAAAATTTATCTTTTATTTTCATTGAATTAAACCTCCTTATTTTTGGTAATTGGTAACTGGTGAATGGTAATTACTTAGCACTACCTCGCCACAACTGTTCTGCTATCCTCAACAATACTGTTAATTATCTTATCCGAATCCACATTTTTTACTTGAATTTCATCTCCTAATCTTCCATCTTCCTTTGCTATTCCTTTTGCCTGGACGATAAGTGCTCCAATTTCTTTTTTTATCATAACCACATCTCCTCGTTTAATTAAAGGAGGAATTTCGATCAAATTATAAGTTAATATTCCTCCTTGTGTCAGCGGGCTTTTCAATCTTTTTCCAATGACATCTTCTATCGGAGCAGGATTAATGTAAGTTATCTCTCTTTCCTGGATTTCTATGTCCACTGGCGTTAAAATATGATGTCGTGGCAATGGTTTAGCCGCTATCACAACATTTGTAAAGCGATGAATTTTGAACCCCAATCTAATCGTTTTATATTTTGTCCCATTTACCTTGATGGTCACTGGAAGATATACCTGATTTTTTAACATTGGGGTATTTTCAATCTCATATTCTACCTTTCCAGCAGGTAAAATAACATTTTTCCGAATGTTGAATGATTCTATTGCTATTCGAGCAGTCGTATTAAGATTAGTCAGGATATACTCTTGAGCTATTTTTGTTATCTCTTCAACATCCAATTTTTGAGAAGAAGTTGTTATTTCTATCTTTGTCGCTCCAATGAGATTAAAATCTTCCTCTTTAATCTTTGCTTGCAAAATTTTTAACTTAACATACTCCTGAGTAATATATCTTTTTCCAGCAGGCAAAGGTGCCTGACCAATATAGATGTTATCTACAGATGTATTGCTTAAGTTAGCAATGTCCTTTAAAAATATCTCCTTACCTGTCAGGCAAACATTTTCTTTCAATTCAATCGTAGTTAAGGCAGGCGAGATACTGGAAAACAAAAAGACAAATAGCCCGGTAAAAAAGAATATCTTCAATAACTTATTAATTATCATTTAACTTCTCCTGAAAATAGGAAGTAGAGAGTAGAGAGAAAATCCTTCCTCCACCTGTTTTTTCCTATTTTCATTCTTCTGTTGTGAACCCACGGTTCATGAGCGTTCTTCTGAAAATCGGGGTTTGGGGATTCTTTTATTCCCGAATCCCGAATCCTCAATCCCGAATCCCTTTATTCTTTTATCTCTTCAACCCACCGACGATGCCCAGCATTGCATCTCCAGTTTGAATTGCTTTTGAATTAAGTTCATAAGCCCGCTGGGCGATAATCATATTGACCATCTCATCAACTATATTTACATTTGATAATTCTAAGAAGTTTTGCTCCAATCTACCAAACCCTTCCCTTCCGGGAGTACCGGTAATAGGGTCACCACTTGCGGCACTATCTTTAAATACATTCTTACCAATAGGATTTAGTCCCGCTGGACTGGCAAATCTAACTAATTGAATTGTACCTACTTCCTGAGGTGTTTTTGTTTCATTTCCGATAATGACTGAAACAGTCCCATCTTCAGTAATGGTAATTTGGGTAGTTCCAGGCGGGATAACTATTTCTGGTTGTAAAATATGTCCATTAGAAGTAACTAATTTACCCTCCTGGTCCATTTTAAAAGAACCATCTCGCGTATAACCTGTTGACCCATCCGGTAGAAGTAACTGAAAGAATCCTTCTCCTTCTATAGCTATATCCAGAGGATTTTGGGTCTCTTGCAAATTCCCTAAGGAATGAATTTTTTGAGTTCCCGCAATAGCTACTCCATGCCCAACATGAATACCTGTTGGTAAGACACTTCCTGTAGTTATTGGTGTGCCTGGTGATTTTAATACTTCATAGATTAAGTCTTCAAAATCTACTCGTGACTTCTTAAATCCAGCAGTATTAACATTAGCCAGATTATTGGCAATAGTGTCGAGATTAAATTGTTGTCCAGCCATACCTGTGGCCGCTGTCCATAATGAACGCATCATTTTAATATACCTCCTCGTATTTAATTTTAGATTGTAACTGTTCACCGCACAGACACAGAGACGCAGAGAAAAAAATTAAGTAACTATTCAGCCTCAGATGGACACGGATGAAACACGGAAAATTCGTAATCCGTATCCGTTTTCCGTGTCCGTAATTAGGCTCAAGGTTTTTCCTCCTCTTGCCCTCTGCCCTCTGCCCTCTGC
>JBFLYA010000174.1:5221-7909 GCA_040757115.1 bacterium
TGCCCTCTGCCCTCTGCCCTCTGCTATTTATCCGTGCTAATCCGTATTAATCAGTGGCTGAATAGTTGCTTTATTTCCATATCTTCTCTGTTGCTCTGCGTCTCTGCGGTAAATACCACTTGAACGGTTACCCAAAATTCTACTTACTTCACCCTGCTGACTTCTGTCACGGCTGTTCGTAGTGTATCGTCAAAAGAGGTTACTGCTCGTTGATTAATTTCATATATTCGTTGAATTTCAATCATTTTTACCATTTCTTCGATTGGATTGGTATTTGACTTTTCAAGGTAACCTTGCAAAATTTTAGGTTGAGCGACAACTTGAGGTTCACCTGCATACTGAGTCGCTTCAAATAAGGTATTACCTACTTTTTTCAATCCTCTTCTGTTTTCAAAATCAACTATTTTTAGTCCGTCTATTTCTTGTGGAGATTTCCAATCTCTCTCTCCTGTTATTACCTTGCCATTTTCTTGAACCTGGAAATTGCCTTGAGCAATTTGAATATATCCATTTACTCCTAAGACTCTATAACCTCCTTTCGTCACCAAATATCCTTCTGAATCGATAGTAAATGTGCCATTACGGGTATAAAAAATTTTATTTTGAGGTCCTTCAATCGTAAAAAAGCCTTTTCCGCCAATAGCCAGGTCAAAGTCATTATCGGTTTTTTGAATAGGTCCTTGTGAATATAAAGTGGCTATTTCACTTATTCCTACGCCTGTGCCTACAGGACCAACTTTTGGTCTTTGGTCAAGATAGCCTTCTCTGGTCATAATATAATTATCATAAAGGCGATGGAGAAAAATAGAATCAAATGGTGTAAATATAGTTTCATCCCTTTTATAGCCAGCGGTATCTATATTCGCCAGGTTATTTGCGACAACATCTAAATCTGTCCATTGGGCAAGCATTCCTATTGCACCGGTGTATATTCCTTTAATCATAATCTTCTCCTCCAGCAATGCGTTTAATTTGTGCCCCCAGTTTAGATAATTTTTCTTCCATACATTCATAGCCTCTATCCAGGTGATGTATGCCGGATAGTTGGGTTTCTCCTTTAGCCACCAGCCCGGCTAAAATCAATGCGGCACTTGCTCTCAGATCTGTCGCATTAACCTGAGCTCCACTTAAAGTCTCGACACCACGTATTATTGCGGTATGTCCATCTACCTTAATATCTGCTCCCATACGACATAATTCACTGACATGCATAAACCTATTCTCAAATACCGATTCTATAACCATACTCATTCCTTTAGTAATAGACATTAGCGTCATAAATTGTGCCTGAAGGTCTGTTGGAAATCCAGGGTAAGGCATAGTTCTTATATTTGCTGGCATAAGGTCTTTTTTTACATACACACGCATCTGAGAATCTTTTTTTTCAAATATTACCCCTGCCTCTTCTAATTTAGTCATAACCGTATGGAGATGGTCAAAATCAGCCCCCTCAAGAGTAATATCTCCTTTAGTGATAGCGGCGGCAATGGCGTAAGTTCCTGTTTCTATTCTATCCGGGATAATTTGAAATGAAGTAGTTTTCAATTCTTTTACTCCGGTAACTTTTATTGTATCCGAACCCGCACCTTCAATTTTGGCGCCGGCTTTATTTAAAAAATTAGCTAGTTCTACAATCTCTGGTTCTTTTGCGGCATTATCAATAATTGTTTCCCCGCAAGCCATTGAAGTCGCCATCATTAAATTTTCCGTCGCCCCAACTGAAGGAAAATCAAGATATATTTCTGTGCCAATTAATCTTTTAGCCGATAATTTCACATATCCTTCTTTCGTAACTATTTCCGCACCCAATTTGCTTAGTCCATCTAAGTGAAGATTAATCGGTCTCAATCCGATATTGCATCCGCCGGGTAAAGGAACATACGCCTTACCAAATCTGGCTAATAAAGCACCCATAACTAATGCTGAGGCACGCATCTTGCGCACCTGCTCATAAGGGGCTTCATATTGGTCTAAACTAACGGTATTTATAACTGCTGACTCTTTTTTTCCCTCAACATTAGCCCCTAAAAGAGTTAATACCTCACACATCGTCTCTATGTCCAGAAGAGAGGGTAAGTTTGTTAATGTAATTGGTTCTGGAATAAGAATAGTCGCGGCTAAAATAGGTAGCGCGGCATTTTTAGACCCTGAAATTTTAACTTTACCTGTAAGCCTCTTACCCCCTCTTATGATAATCTTTGGTGAATCCATACATTATAATAATCGGTAAATTTAGCAAATTTCTTTAATAAAATTTGGGTAACTGTTCACCGCAGAGACACAGAGACGCAGAGAAAAACACACCCCTAACCCCTCTCAAGAGGGAAAAATCTATGGACGAGACGCTTAACATCCCTGATTTTCATCAGGGCAATTTCTTGAGTACAACAACATTAAAATTGATTAACAAATCTGTCTTCTCTATTCCTCTGCGTCTCTGCGGTGAATTACTATCTGAATGGTTACGATAATTAGAATTGCTGGGAGGTCGCAAAAGTTTCTTGACAAAACGGCGAAATTTTGCGACCTGTGAAATAGGTTTTAAAAGAAAATGGAAAGATCTCCGATAATATATATATCCAGTAAAAACAAAGACTGGCTATGTAAAAAAGAGGGGGTTAGGTAAAATGAGAAACAAAATGAAGATTTTGGTATCGATCGAGGATGAATTTGGCAATGAAGAGATAC
>JBFLYA010000175.1 GCA_040757115.1 bacterium
ATTGATTGTGGAAAACAACAAATTTCCATAAATTTCTATTAGTTTCTATTAATTTCAATTTTTTTAATAATATCTCCCTATCTCCTTAATCTCCACATCTCCTTTTGTTACACCACCTGAACGCTTAATGGGAATCTTACAGGAGCGGACAATGACTAAAAAAGTCCTGAAAGACCTAAATACTGAAATAGAAAGGTTAATCGCAGCTGGAGAAGAAAAAGGATATGTTACTTATGATGAAATAAATGAAATACTTACTGAAAATGATGCCTGGTCACCTTATTTAGAAAAAATCTTTGCTAAATTAGAAGAAAAGGATATCGAAATTCAGGATAATGGAAAGATGGATGAGGTAGTTGTAGAGAAAGAACCAGAAGAAACAACTCCTGTTGACCCCCTTAAACTCTACTTAAAAGAGATTAACCAGATACCCCTTTTAACCCCAATAGAAGAAAGAAGATTAAGTCGGCAAATAGAAATCGACCACCTAAAAATAAAAGAAATCGAAATAAAAAGTGGCCTTTCTGAAAGAAGACTAAAGGAATTATATAATAAATGGCAATTAAAAGAAATAAGGAAAAGTGATTTGCCACCATCTTTAAAAAAATTACCTAATAAAGAAATAGATAAATTCTTGCGAACCGTAGAGATACTTGAAAACAAAATCGAGGTTATCAAACGGAAATTTATTGAGTCTAATCTCCGATTGGTTGTAAATGTAGCGAAAAGATATGCACATCACAAATTAAGTCTTTTAGATTTAATTAATGAGGGAAATTTAGGACTAATTCGGGCAGTAGATAAATATGATTATAAAGAGGGGTTTAAGTTCAGCACCTATGCTATTTGGTGGATAAAGCAGGCGATTAACCGAGCAATTTTAGAACAGGGTAGAACAATTAAAGTTCCTGTTTATATGATGGAAACAATTAATCGGTGTCTAAAGACAATAAATAAACTATCGCAGGAATTAGGCCGGGAGCCAACATTAGAGGAAATCGGAACCAAAATGAAACTCCCAGTTAGTAAGGTGATTGAAATTATCAATATTACTCAAGAACCTATCTCTTTAGAAACCCCGATAGGCATAACTGGAGAAAATGAATTAAGTGAATTGATTGAAGATAAGGCAAGTCTGCCTCCATCAAAGGCGATATTCTTTACTATGTTACAAGAACAAGTTCAGGAAATAGTAGATACTCTTCCTGAAAAAGAAAGACAACTTCTAAAATTACGCTTTGGATTAGATGGGTTAGAACCTCATACCTTAACTGACATAGGTAGGATATTAGGTCTAACAAGAGAAAGAGTTAGACAATTAGAAAAAAGAATACTTGATAATCTTCGCAAAAAAAAGATTACTAAACAATTATATGATGATTTTCTGGGAGAAGAATAAGGAAACAAGGAGGTTATTAAAAAGATGAAAGAGGTAATTTTAATGTGGCAGAATACAAGAATGGTTGTGTTATGCGCGGTTTGTGCCAGCGTATATACGGCAATACTTATTCCTTTTAAAATCGCAACCATAATTCCAGGTTTTACCGAGATACGACCTGCGGCGGTTTTACCTGTTGTCTTTTCACTTATGTTTGGACCAGCGGGTGCCTGGGGGTCTGCGTTTGGTAATTTAATTGGCGATTTCTTTGGAACTTTGGGACCGGGCTCATTTTTTGGATTTATCGGTAACTTCTTGTATGGATTTATACCATATAAGGTCTGGCAATATATCTCAAAACAAGACCCTGTTTTCAATACCCCAAAGGTAGTTATAAATTATTTTTGCTGTATTGCTTTAAGTTCCTCAATATGTGGAATGTTTATTGCCTGGGGGGTGGATTTGTTAGGATTTGTCCCGATAACCCTACTGGCGAATATCATTACTCTAAATAATTTTCTTGTTTGTGTTATCCTGGGACCATTTCTGCTTGTTATTCTCTATCCGAGAGTGAAGAAATGGAGATTACTTTATTCCAATATCTTAACTGAATTACCAAAACCAGGAAAATTTGCTGGAATTGGTATTTTATGTTTATTAATTGGTAGCATTGGCGGGCTTATCATCATCAACTTAGGTAGTTTTGGTTTTATTCAATGTCCAATAACCTGGTGGACAATGACACCAGTTGTGTTACTGATTATTATTGGAACACTGCTTATTTGAGGGATTCGGGACTCGGGGCTCGGGACCCGGGACTCGGGAAGAAAAGAATCCCCGAACCCCGATTTTCAGGGGAACGCTCATGAGCTTGCGGCTCACAAAGGGGGATGAAAATAATGAAAGAACAACCCCCTAACCCCCTTTATTAAGGGGGAATATCTGTTCTAAATCATAGGATACGAGTCTGTGGATACTATACTAATTCGCTAATCTCTAATTCACTAATTCGCTATTTTCAGGGGAAAGTATAGGACGCAGATAAACGCAGATTTTCAGGATTTTTAAATATACATCCTGATAATCTGCGAAAATCTGCGTCCCATAATCTATTTTCAGGAGAAGTATTATGGAAGAAGGTGAAATCTATCTTTCCATTATCAGCCCGGTATATAATGAAGAGGCACATGTAGTTGAATTGTATTTTCGGCTATCAAAGGTTTTGGCACAAATTGATAAACCTTGTGAGATTATTTTTATCGATGATGGTAGCACAGATAAAACCTATGCCTTGATTAAAGACTTGAAAATGCGTGATGAGAAAATAAAGATTATCCGATTTATTCGCAATTTTGGGCAATATTTAGCCATAATCGCAGGATTTAATCAAGCAAAAGGCAAGATAATGGTTACGATTGAAGGTAGTCTCAAAAGCCCACCTGAAGAGATACCTAATTTATTAGAAGAACTAAATAAAGGCTATGATGTTGTCATTGGCGCCATAGGATTACATCAGTTACCTTCTATTTTTCGACCCTTAATTAATTTTATTAACTGGTTTGTTTCTAAACTTACCGGAACCACGATAAAAGACTATGAATCTCTATTTATGGCATATAAAAGAGGGGCAGTAAAAATGCTCCTCCAGTGTCGAGAAAGAACCCCATTAATAAAAGCATTACTGAGTTGGCTTGGACTTAAAGTCGGTGAAATAGAACTTGATACTACCCATAGTTCCACAAAGACAGTTTTTGATTTATTAAAAGCAGATTTTGAACTTATTACCAGTTTTTCAACATCGCCTATCTCATTCTTAAGCTCTCTTGGAGTATTTATGGGCTCCCTGGCGATTGTGCTTGGATTATTCTGGTTAATTCAATCATTTATTTTAAACGCAGGCATTAGTATCATCATCGCCTTTTTATCCATCCTTTTTGGCATACAACTTTATGGACTCGCCTTCCTCGGTAAGTATATTGCAAAAATATATCTCCAAATTCAAGGCAGACCTTATTATATCATTGAAGAAATAATTGAGTAACAGTAACTACTCCTAATCTTTACCTACATCTTTTGGTGGTGTCTGAAAATAACTCTAATAGTGAAATCTATGCAGATTTGGTGTCCAAAAGGGATTTCCTCCAAAGAGCAAAATGCAAAAAGCAAATATAAAAATTACATATCAAAATGTAAAATTATCTCTTTCCTTTCAGCGTTAAAATACTTGAAGCAAAGATATTACCAAATTCCTCCAACTCTTTGAGAAACCCTGTTACTTCCTCTTTGAAATTTGATTTGTAATTTTGCATTTTGATATTTAATATTTGATATTTGATATTTATTTGTTGTCTCCCTCAAATCCTATTTTGCAGAACCCTATACACTATTTTAACCTTTATGCTAGATTAAGACACCACCTATTATTTATACCGCGATGCTGTAGCACGCTAAACACATACCTTTCATTAGTGAATAGTGAACAGATATTCAGTACCTGTTTAGCGTGGTCAGAGAGCACAAATGAATGGTACTGACTTAGTGCGAAACTACTTCAAACACAACAAGAGTATTGTTGATAGTTGATGGTTGATAGTCTATGAAACTATCAACTATAAACCATAAACTATCAACTATAAACTATCAACTATCAACCATCAACCCTGTTACTATATCTGTTCTATGAGAAGATTTCGTTAATAACTACTATATATCTACACATCCAGATTTCGCACTTCTAAAGCATGGGTTTGAATAAACTGTCGTCTCGGTTCAACTTTATCACCCATTAAAATAGTAAATATATTATCTGCCTCAACATTATCTTCTAGTGTAACCTGCAGATTTGTTCTTGTCTCAGGGTCCATTGTAGTTTGCCAGAGTTGTTCTGGATTCATCTCGCCTAACCCTTTATATCTCTGGATGGTTGCACCTTTTCTGCCTATTTTTTCTAATAATTTTTCTAATTCGTCATCTGCGTAGGCATAATAATCCTTTTTGTTTTTCTTGACCCCATAAAGAGGTGGTTGAGCGATATAGACATAGCCTGCTTCTATTAATTGTGGCATATAACGATAGAAGAAGGTCAAGAGTAAGGTGCGGATGTGAGCTCCATCTACATCAGCATCAGTCATAATAATAATTCGGTGATACCGTGCTTTGGTAATATCAAAATCATCCTCACCAATTCCCGTGCCTAAAGCGGTAATAATGGTTTTTATCTCTTCATTTGTCAGGGCGTGGTCAAGTCTGGTTTTTTCTACATTCAAGATTTTACCTTTTAGGGGCAAAACAGCCTGAAATTTTCTATCCCGCCCCTGTTTTGCCGAGCCACCAGCTGAGTCTCCTTCAACCAGGTAAATTTCACAATTTGCCGGGTCACGCTCCGAGCAATCCGCTAATTTACCTGGTAAGGAATCTGTTTCTAAAGCACTTTTGCGTCGGGTTAGTTCCCGCGCCTTTCGAGCCGCCTCACGGGCACGCGCGGCAATGATTGACTTTTCAATTATCTTTTTTACAATCGCTGGGTTTTCCTCACAAAATAAATCTAATCCCTCTCCAACTATCGATTCAACAATACCTTTTACTTCACTATTACCTAATTTTGTCTTGGTTTGACCTTCAAACTGTGGTTCTCTTAATTTGACACTTATCACCGCAGTTATCCCTTCGCGAACATCCTCCCCGGAAAGTGAGAAATCAGCCTCCTTGATTAAATTATTCTTCCTGGCATAGTCATTCAGAACACGGGTCAGACCTGATTTGAAACCAATTAAGTGAGTTCCGCCTTCATGGGTATTAATCGTATTGGCGTAAGAAAAGACATTTTCCTGGTAACCATCATTATACTGGATAGCAATTTCTACCTCTACCGAGTCTTTTTGTTTTGAGAAGTAGATGGGTTTATCATGAAGTGGTGTTTTATTTTCATTCAGGTGCTCAACAAAAGAGATAATTCCACCTTCATAGACAAAGGTATGTTCTTTCTTTGACTTTTCATCTAAAATTGAAATCTTTAGCCCTTTATTTAAAAAGGCTAATTCTCTCAAGCGGTGAGATAACATATCAAAGGAGAATTCCTGTGTTTGCTTAAATATCTTTTTATCCGGCTTAAATCTAACCCTGGTCCCTGTTTTATTGCTTGTTCCAATTATCTCAAGGTCAGTCGTTGGTTTTCCTGATTTATATTTCTGGCAATAGACCTTTCCATCCCGGCTAACCTCAACCTCTAACCATTCGGATAACCCATTAACAACCGAAATACCTACGCCATGGAGTCCCCCGGAGATTTTATAAGATTTATCATCAAATTTACCGCCGGCATGAAGTGTGGTCATCACAAGTTCTACACCTGTTTTTTTATAAACAGGGTGCATCTCCACAGGTATGCCTCGACCATCATCTTCAACCGTAACACTTCCATCCTGATGGAGTTCAACCTTGATATTCTGACAGGCACCAACTAATGCCTCATCAATTGAGTTATCCACCGCCTCATAGACAAGATGATGTAAGCCCTGAATATGTGTATCACCGATATACATACTCGGTCTTTTTCTGACCCCTTCTAATCCTTCCAATACCTGGATTTTCTCGACATCATAAGTTGTTGACATTACTTAGATTACCTCCTCGTTTTTTGGTAAATGGTAACTGGTGACTGGTAATTAATTACCAATTACCAGTTATCTGTTAAGATTGAAAATATACATCCTTTATAACTTGCATTCCCACCGCAGAATTAATCTTTTTGATAATATCTTTTTTAAAGAATGAAAGTTCATTACACCAGGCGGAGCTATCAACCTTAACAAAAATTATCTTATCCTTGATTGTCAATGGTTTTGTATGGACCGCAACATTAGTTCCAACTACCTCTTGCCATAATTGAATTGCCCGTTCTTCAGCTAATTTATGTGCTAAAGAAATTTCTCGCCCCTTATCAATTACCTTTATTCTCCGCATCATTTTATCTAACACATTGCCAAATTCTTCAATTCGACGACCTCTCATTTATCTCACCCTGCCTGATTTTAAATATGCAGGCATCCTTTACAAAATCTGGATTTAAGTCATGTAAATCCGTCGTGGTAATAAATACCTGTGTTAGGTCTGGTATAAAATTTAGAAGAGCCTGACGCCTATTCTTATCCAATTCAGAAGTAACATCATCTAACAAAAGGATAGGAAATTCTTGTGTTTGTTGATAAATATTTTGCACCTGGGCTAATTTTAAACAAATAGTGATAGTTCTTTGTTGTCCCTGTGAGGCAAAGTATCTTGCCTCAACATCATTTATATAAAAAGAAATATCATCTCGATGAGGTCCAACTAAAGTTACTTCCTGTCTTATCTCATCTTCCTGCTTATTTTTCTGCGTTTTTCTAAAGTCCTCCTCAACCACACAAGGTCTATATTTTATCTTTAGTTCTTGCGGCTGTCCACTAATCTGATGATAAACTTCATTAATTAAGGGATTTAAACTATCTATTAGTTCTTTTCTTTTCTTTATAATCTCAATACCTGTTTCTATTAGTTGTTCATTCCATACCTCTAATTCTGTTATGTCACATTTCATATTTTTCTTAAGGAAAGATAATGTTTGATTCCGCTGTCTAATGATTTTGAGGTATCTTTGCAGGTTGTATAAGTACTTTGGGGATGTTTGTGAAAGTTCAATATCCATAAATCGTCTTCTTATTGCCGGGGCGCCTTTGATAATATTCAAATCCTGTGGTGAAAAGACAATTACCTTCAATTCCCCAATCAAATCTATTATCCTGGTGAGCGGTTTATTATTTATTTTTACCTTCTTAAGGTTATTAGTAAATAAGATGTTAATCTCAAGTGTAGTATTATTTTTCCATATTTCCCCATTCAGATAAAAATCTGTTTGCCCAAATTTAATTAGTTGTCTATCCTCACTTGTGCGGAAGGATTTTAGAATACCAAGAAAATATATCGCCTCTAAAAGATTTGTTTTCCCTGCCCCATTTTCTCCCACAAAGATATTTATTTTCGAATCAAAACTTAACTCGTTATCGAATAAATTTCTAAAGTTTTTGGTAATTATTCTTTTTAAGAACAACTGGTCACCTTTGTATGCTTCTCCTGAAAATAGTTAATTAGAGATTAGAGAATTAGTGAATTAGAACCTGCACTCTTGCTAATCTCCAATCTCTAATCTCTATGCTCAATTTTCATCTTCCTTTGTGCCCACTCCCTGTGGGCATCGTCGTTTCTCCTATACCCTATGTCAAGGTTAAATATATCTGTGAAATCTGCGGATTAATTTCCAGTAAGCGTTCAGGTGGTGTAACAAAAGGAGATATGGAGATTAAGGAGATAGGGAGATATTATTAAAAAAATTGAAATTAATAGAAACTAATAGAAATTTATGGAAATTTGTTGTTTTCCACAATCAA
>JBFLYA010000176.1 GCA_040757115.1 bacterium
GTAACCGTTCAGGGATATAGCCACAGAGTCACAGAGAACACAGAGGGAATATATAACCACGAATGAACACGAATAATAAAAAGATTTGTAGTGCGAGGCTTATGGTTTTTGCAAAATTAACTTCCACTTTTCTGGAATACCATAAAATAAATTAAAAATCAAACATCAAAATGTAAAATTACAAATCAAAAATCAAAATATTCTCCAGCTACTTTGTTAATTTACAAGTATTTTTGCATTTTGCATTGTAATTTTGATATTTGCATTTTGATATTTACATTAAAGTTCTTCTTGCTATCGCTCTCCCCAAAAGAGGAACCTATTTATGAAAAAGCAATTAGCCTCGCTTCTGGCAAGCAGGAAAGCGAACCTAAAGGTTCGTACTACATTTATCGAATGTCACAGGTTAATTCGTGTCCATTTGTGGCTAATTTCTCTAATTCTCTGTGAACTCTGTGCCTCTGTGGCTGAACGGTTACAATTATTTTCATATTTTTACCAGCACTTAGAAAAACCACAGACTCTACATATCGCACAACCTTCTACCAATTCAAGTATCTCTCCACACTCCGGACATTCAGGATAGATACCTACCGCGGCTTTCGTCATTGTCATTTTCTTTAATGATTTTGGCTCTAATCCATTAGTCATATACTTTTCGATGGCTCTACCAATGGCATCCGGACAGGATAAAATCGTTCCTCCTTTTTGCCAGGAAGGAGCAGGACATCTAATCCCTTTTAATTGTTTAATTATTACCTCTGTATCTATTCCAGAGCGTAAGGCTAATGAAATTAACCTGCTTGTTGCCTCAGATTGTGAGGCGGCACAACCACCGGATTTACCCATTTGGGAAAAGACCTCACAGGGGCCTTTTTCATCTTCATTTATCGTTACATATAAATTCCCACAGCCAGTCGTTATTTTCTGTGTAGTTCCTGTGGTTACAGATGGTCTTGGCCTTGGTGTTCGGGGTTCTTTTTCCTCTTTTTTCTTCAAACCAAGATAAAGCACCTGTTCTTCACGACTGCCATCACGATAAATGGTTACTCCTTTACAACCATTTTTATAGGCTAAGAGATAGACTTTTTTTACATCCTCGCGAGTGGCAGAATTTGGGAAATTAACTGTTTTTGAAACTGCATTATCGGTGTATTTCTGGAAGGCGGATTGCATTCTGATATGCCATTCTGGAGAAATATCGTGAGCCGTGCAAAATATCTTCTGGATTTTTACCGGAACTTCTTTTATGCCGTGTAGGGTGCCTTTTTCTGCAATTTTACGCATCAGTTCCTCACTATAAAACCCCTCTTTTTTAGCTATCTTCTCAAAATAAGCATTGACCTCAATCAATTCATTTTTATCCATTACCTTTCGGATGAAACAAACACCAAATAATGGCTCAATCCCACTTGAACAATGAGCGATAATTCCAATTGTGCCTGTTGGAGCAATCGTCGTCGTAGTCGCATTGCGGAGTCCTTCACATTGCCCATCATCATAGATACTACCTTTAAAGTTAGGGAATGCACCCCTTTCTTTTGCCAGTTGTGCGGATGATTCCCTTGCTTTTTGCTGAATAAATTTCATTACCTCTTCTGCGGTCTGAATGCCTTTTTCAGAATTATAAGGAATCCCAAGTTGAATAAGCATATCCGCAAAACCCATTATCCCTAATCCTATTTTCCTATTTGCTTTTGTCTTTTCTCCGATGATTTTAAGCGGATAATTATTCATATCAATAACATTATCTAAAAATCTAACCGATAATTCTACGACCCGACTTAATTTCTCATAATCAATAGTATCTTCCTTGACCATTTTTGCCAGGTTAATAGAGCCTAAATTACAGGACTCATAAGGAAGTAACGGTTGTTCGCCGCAAGGATTAGTGCTTTCTATCTCACCGACTTTAGGTGTGGGGTTATGTTCGTTTATTCTATCTAAGAAGATAATTCCTGGCTCACCGTTTTTATGGCTATATTCAACGATAAGGTCAAATACCTCATCTGCCAACAGTTTTTTTACACTTTTTTTAGTTCGTGGGTCGATTAAATCATATTCTTTGTTATTTTCTAATGCCTCCATAAATTCCCGAGTTAAGGCAACGGAGATATTAAAGTTATTCAATCTGTGTTCTTTTTCTTTGCACTTAATGAAATCCAGTATGTCCGGATGGTCAACTCGTAATATGCCCATATTTGCTCCTCGTCGAGTTCCACCCTGTTTAACGGTTTCGGTTGCGGCATCAAAGACGGTCATAAATGAAATAGGGCCACTTGAAACCCCTTTCGTTGTCTTAACCGGGCTATCCTTTGGTCTAAGTCTTGAGAAGCTAAATCCTGTGCCACCGCCAGACTTGTGGATTAAAGCAGTATTTTTCACTGCATCAAAAATACTATCCATCGAATCTTCAATTGGTAAGACAAAACAAGCAGATAATTGTTGTAGGTCTCGGCCGGCATTCATTAAGGTAGGTGAATTAGGCAAGAATTCAAGCCTGGTCATCAATTCATAAAACTGTGTTGCTCTTTTTTGGACACTTGCTTTAGAATTATAATTTTTATCTGCCAAAGCTACATTTTCCGCCACACGCCAAAACATCTCCTCTGGTGTCTCAATCGGCTTACCATCTTCATCCTTTTTTAAATACCTCTTTTCCAGCACTTTTCCTGCATTAGATGACAATTCCATCTTAAAATCCCCTCCCTTTTTTATATTTTATCTATTTTACCTTATAACAGGTAAAATAAGGTAATTTCTTGAAAGCATTCAACCATACACCTGAAAACCTACAAAAATAGCCTATCTTGTAGTGTTGATTATTATATACCACAAAGTATCGTATGTCAAGTAATTTTTTAATGTTTTTTTAACTTTTCATAAATTAATAAAAGGCTAAAGCCAAAACTTCAGTAATAGAAGGCAAAATTTGATTGACATTAGATAAAACTTTTGGTAAAATATCCAGCAGTGCCTCACGAAATTAAGAATAAGTAACTGGAACAATAAGGAGAAACGGACATAAGCCAGGGCTCACAAAGGGCAATGAAAATGGGAGAAGGACAACCCCCTAACCCCCTTTATTAAGGGGGAATTGCTGAGAGTTTCTTTCTTCCCGAATCCCGAGTCCCGAACCCCGAGTCCCGAGTCCCGATTTTCAGGAGAATTACAGTGAATGAAAAGAAATTAAATATCCTCCAGGTCGTCAATAGTCCACATTGGCATGCCATTAGCAGTTACGCCTTAAATCTTTCAAAAGGATTGAAGGCAAAAGGACATAAGGTAATCATAGTTACTTTACCAGGGAGTCTTTTGATTAAAAGAGCAGAGGCTGAAGGTGTGCCAGTTATCACTAATCTGCATTTAAACCATAACAACCCTATCTATTTTATTACAGACTTAAGAAAACTCATCTGTATTTTAGAAGAAGAAGAGATTGATGTTTTAAATGTGCATGAATCTTATGGTTTTGTTATTTCTTGTTTAGCGGCTAAATTAGCCAGGCGACCAATTGCCTTAATCCGAACACGAGGCACATTTATGACTCCCAAAGGGCATTCAATAAATAGATACCTGCATAATTCATTAGCCGATGAAGTAATCGTTACCTCTAAATTTATGCTAAAAAAATGCCTCAAGCATCTTCGAGGCAAAGAAGACCACTATAAACTTATCTATTTTGGGATTGATGTGGATAAATTTAAGGTTGAGACTCCAAAAGAGAAAATCAGAGCAGAATTAGGTATTGCCGAGACGGATTTTATAATTGGAATGACAGCCAGATTTGACCCGGTAAAAGGTTACCCATACTTTTTTGAAACAGCCGCAAAAGTAAAAAATAACATTGAAGGGTTAAAAGTGAAGTTTTTAATCATTGGCTATGAGGCAGAATTTTCTAAAGCTGATTTGATGAATATGGCTAAAAAACATAATATTGAAAAAGATGTAATTATCATTGATAAATGGAGCAATCTGCCAGAGATTTTATCTGTTATTGACATTGGCGTTATAACATCTATTGGTTCAGAGGCAAATAGTCGAACCTGTCTCGAATTTATGGGTGCTGGAAAACCGGTTGTGGCTACTACGGTTGGCGTCCTTCCAGAAATTATAGAAAACGATAAAACAGGGTATTTAGTTCAACCAAAAGATATTCAAGCTATGGCAAATGTTTTGCTTGATTTATTAGAAAACAGGGAGAAACTTAAGATAATAGGAGATAATGGCAGAAAATTAGTCAATGAGAAATTCACACAGGATTTTTTAGTAACTCAAACAGAGGAAATTTATTATCAACAATGGAGAAAAAAACTACCCAGGTCAATTAAAAAAATACTTGTTATAGATTTTAATTTAATCGGTGATTTATTATTTACAACTCCAACAATTAAGGCTATTAAACAAAATTTCAATAATAGTCATTTAAGTATCGTTGTGAATTCTACTGGTGTAGATGTAGTCAGGAATAATCCATACATTGATGAAATTATTGTCTTTGACCGCAAACATAAAAACATTATAAATCAGATTAAATTTATTTTGAAGATAAGGAAACAACGATTTGATTTAGTAGTTGATTTATATAATGGCACTCGCTCCGCTGTATTAGCCTGGCTATCAAGGGCTAAATACAGGGTTGGTAAAGGAACTGATTGGAACAAGATATTCTTTAATTTAAGATTTATACCTAAAAAAAACCTTACATATTGTATTGAAGAAGGGTTTGAGAAATTGGGGTTATTAGGGATTGATATAGAACATATTGATAAGAAATTAGTTATGGAAGTGTCAAATCAGGATAGAGAATATATCAAGCAGTTATTTAAGATAAAAGAAGATGAATTAGTCATTGTCATTAATCCTGGTGCCGGTGCTCCTTCAAGGCGATGGAGTGTTGAGGGATATGCCCGGGTAGCAGATGTTTTAATTGAAAAATATAAGGCAAAGGTAATCTTAAGTCCAAATTTAGGTCAGGAAGAGTTTGCGTTTCAGATAAAGAGATTGATGTCCCGGACGCCATTAGTTTCGCCTGTTCTAAATTTGAATCAAATAGCGGCGTTAGGGGAAATAGCAACGGTATTTATTGGGACAGATACAGGACCATTACATATCGCCGCCGCGGCAGGTGCCCCTGTAGTCACGATATTTTTATCTACCAGTCCTTCAATGCATCACCATTTAATCAGGACAAAATATGTTTATAAAAAGTTACCTTGCAATCCCTGTCAAAAAGGATGTGAATCATTAGAATGTGTTAAGGCAATCACCGCTATGGATGTTTTAGAAAAGGTTGAGGAATTATTAAATCTGTAAAATTGCCTCTTTGCTAATTAAATCCTCATAAGATTCTCTCTGACGGATAATATGATATTCTCCATTAATGACCATTACCTCAGCCACCTTAGGACGCATATTATAATTAGATGACATTGTAACTCCATAAGCCCCAACATCTAAAATAACCAGTAGCTCTCCTGCCGTAGGTTTAGGTAACACTCTATCATGGGCAAAAAAATCACCCTCTTCACATATTGGGCCAACTATATCTGCCGTTAATCCTTCTCGCTCTATATCTTCAATTACTGGTAGAATTTTATGATATGCCTTGTAGAATGCCGGTCTGATTAAATCATTCATCCCCGCATCAACGATAATAAAATGCTTATTATGTCCTTTTTTAATATGAAGTATTTTAGTTACAAGAATTCCTGACTCGCCTACAATACTTCGTCCTGGTTCTAATATTAGTTTATAATTGGTATTAGCAATTTCTGGTAAGAGCATTTTGCCAAAATCCTGGATGCTATGAATATCTTCATCATGATACCTGATACCTAAACCTCCACCAAGATTTATATACTCGATGTTAATATTTAACTCTTTAAGTTCCCGGGCTAATTTAAGAACCTTATGCATGCCTTCAAGGAATAGGTTACAATGAGTTATTTGCGAACCAATATGACAATGAATTCCTGCTACTTCAAGATTTTGTGACTTTGATGCCCGGAGATAAACCTCTTTTACCATATGGTTGCTTATTCCAAATTTACTTTTAGCCAGGCCTGTAGCAATATAATGATGAGTAAGTGGATTAATATCAGGATTGACACGAATTGCAATACGGACTTTTTTATCTTTTGCACTGGCAATTTGGCTCAATAATGAAAGTTCCTCTATTGAATCCACATTAATCATTAACAAATCATTCTCTACGGCATATTCAAGTTCTTCTCTGGTTTTACCATTACCATTGAAAACGATTTTTTGCGGCGGAATTCCTGCCTTTAATACCTTAAATAGTTCACCGCCGGAGACAACATCTGCCCCTGCCCCTTTTTGGGCTAAAATATTAAGGATAGCCAGATTAGCGTTTGCCTTACAGGCATAACAAATTAAGGTATTAGGGAAAGATTGGCGATAAGCCTCGTAATTAGAGGTTAAGACATCATAACTGTAAAGATAAAATGGTGTTTGCACCTGCCTGGCAATGGTTTCAATCTTAAGCCCATCACAATATAATTCTCTTTCTCGATATTCAAATCCCATAATTACACTCCTTTTTATTTCTTTTGACTCTTACGATAGATTTTCTCTGCTTGACGATTGATTTTTTTAAACTCTTTACTTTGCGGGAATTTATTTGCAATCTCCTCTATCTTTTCTTTTGACTTTTTTGCCCAGACTGTTTTGGAATGTTCCTTAATGATAGAAAGATATATTTCAGTTGCCTTTTTAAATTTATTAGATGCCTGGTAGCATTCTCCGATTTGGTAAATTGCCTCAACTTTATAGTCAGAGTGTTTATATTTTTTAAGCAATAGCCGATAATTATTTATCGCCTCATTCCATTGTTCTAATGCCTGATAGCATTTACCGATATTAAGTTGAGCCTCATCGGCATAATAAATCTTTGGATAATAGTCAATAAAATGTCGAAATTCAATAATGGCTAATTCATAATTTTTTTGGTCTTGATATGCCAGGGCACGGTCATAAAGTAATTTTGCTAATTGATTTTCCTGATATTGATACGGGGTAATATAAGGTTTAGCCTGACTACAACCAATGATAAAGAGCAAAAGAAATAAGATATTATTTATCATTTAATCAGCTCCTTTAGTAGATGCAAGTGCCTTTTTCATTTCGGTTATAAAATCTTTTGGTCCACGATAACCTACTACTTGATGAATTACCTGACTATCCGTATCCATAAAGATAATCGTTGGCAAGCCTCGGACAGCATATTGGTTTGGTGTAGTTTTATCTACCTCACAATCAATCTTGACTGGAATAAATTTTTTAGAAAGTGCAATTACCTCTGGATTTTTATATGTCGTTGCATCTAATCTTTTACACCAGATACACCATTTTGCTTCAAAATCTACCATCAAAGGTTTATTCTTTTTTTTAGCCATCTTTAACCCTTTCTCAAAAGAATGATACCATTTAATCTCTTGTCTCTCTATTTTAGATTTAGCCAGTAGAACTTTTTGACCCCCCAGACACAAAACAGTAAATACAATCAGAAAAATACATAATTGTTTTAACATAATTAATACCTCCTTAAAGATATTCGCCTAGAGTTCTGCAAAACCAGGAAACTGTATTTTTAAGCGGGTATTTAAAACCTGTAAGCGTTCAGGTGGTGTAACAAAAGGAGATGTGGAGATTAAGGAGATAGGGAGATATTATTAAAAAAATTGAAATTAATAGAAACTAATAGAAATTTATGGAAATTTGTTGTTTTCCACAAT
>JBFLYA010000177.1 GCA_040757115.1 bacterium
AACACTACCTTTATCGGCTCTTTACTGACTATCAGACTATACTCTCCTTTATTGCCACTATAACTCTTATTCTTGCGCATATCAATCAGATTATCTCTATCCTTTAAGTAGAGATAGTATTGGAGTGGCACAGTGGTAATATCCCAACTTATCTTTACTTTCCCTGGCTCTCCTACCTGCTCTACCCTAAATTTCCATTCCTTGCTTGTTTCTACTTCACTGCGATAGTCAGAGCCATATTCATCTTCCGTCGGTGAAATAAAGTAACACGCAAGATAAACAGGAGCGAATTCTCCTTCCTCTGCTGGTAACATTGGAATTTCAGCAATATCATATCCATCATCATAGGCATCACTCGCCTCAGAGCTAACGCCAGCAAAGTTGAATCTATCAGTCAGGCTACCAGCCTTAGCTGAAAGCTGGATTGCCCAACTATCCTTATGTTTGATTGGGTTAAACTCATCCACTTCACTCTCACTACGAACTTCATTTTCCACCACCCACTCCTCTATCGGACAGAAACTCTTCCCCTCTTGAGAGGGGTTAGGGGTGTGTTTCCTACCTATCTCCTCTGCTGGAACGAGCATCTCGCAATCCACTGTCACCGGGATAAAATATCCTATCCAGGGACGAAGGACGCCAGGATATGACACCATCTTAAATCCCATCCCATCATAATACCATAATGAACTCTTTATCCAGCCATTTACATAAGCCGTCACCGGGTCAACTACCTCTATTCCTTTGCGAAACTTTACCTGCGCATTTAAAGCCACCGGGTAAAGATATGGGTGTCCAATATGATTCCACCTTTCAGGCAAACCGCCTTTTAATGGAATAACATAATAACCAGAAGGATTAGTCGAACTCCCATAAACAATAATTTCATTATCTTTATCTGCGGTAATCCCATAGCCTATCTCCGGGGCAAAGTTTGGGACAGTTGAGGCTGGCGGATTATGAATGACCCAATTACTCCCATCGAAATAGACCAATCTGACATTTTGCTCAAAATTACCCCAATTCCACAACACACCTGCCGGGTCAGGATTCACGGGATGAACAGGAACAGAGATGGATTTGTAAGTTGGATAAATAGCACCAATTTTACCTGAGCTAACTGTGCCATAAGTAATCGTCGTCCAGATAGTTGATAAAGTGTCATTCTTGCCATCAGTTGCCCAGATAGCATAAAGTAGTCCTCGCATCGTTACATTAGAGGCAGGAATAGTTCCTCGATACAAATCACCACCTACATTAGTCATCACTGTAGAAGAGATGGTTTTTGTGCCACCTATCTTCCAGTATAAAATCGCCTGTTCAACCTTAACATTATCGGTTATCGTCGCCCTGATTATCATTGGCAGACCTGCAGGTGCTTCAGTAATCGGGGTATGTCCAATAACAGGTGGTATCGTATCTTCAAGGATAAAGAAAAAGGCTATTGCATACGCCCCTGTTTGGAGACCTCTAACTACAACTGTAGTTGTGCCTGGTGGCTGTATATCTGCTACAAAATAACTAATGAATCTACCATTAGCATCAGTTGTAGTCGTCGTAATACTTATCGTCGTCCCAAAATCTATGCCTATCTGCTCGCTGGTGCCATAACCATTGCCTATCACACACACAAGTGTCCCTACTGTTCCTTCTGATGGACTATCTACTTTAATCTCTGGGTGGATAAAGAACAAAAATTGAGCCTGGCAACCTGATTTAATTCCAACAACTATTATACTTTTAGTCCCATACGGTTGGGTATCTACTATAAATGTCTGCCTAAAAGAACCTGTCTCATCAGTAGAACTAAGAGCAATACTGATGGTCGTCCCAAAATGAATATAAATCTCCTCCTGTCCAGCAAAACCATTTCCAAAAACAGTTACAGATGTTCCTACCGTCCCAAACATAGGTGAGACTAAGATAATATTGCCTTTGATAACAAACCAACCATAGGCAACACAACCAGAGATAAGTCCTCTACCACTTACACTTACAGTCCCACAGCCTGCCTGTGTATCTACTGTAAATGTAGTCTTAAACTGACCTAAACTATCTGTCATCGCCAGAGTTATACTCGGATTGATACCAAAGTCAATGGCTATTTCTTCATAGGCATGATAGCCATTACCAGCAACAGTAACAATACTCCCTACTGTGCCATAAATTGGTGTTACCATGGTAATCTGTGCCTGCATCACAAAATATGCCTCTGCCTCAGAGCCAGAGCTAAGTCCTTTAGCCCTGACAGTTAATGTCCCACATCCTGCCTGAATGTCCACAGTGAATGTAGCAACGAACCTACCAACCGCATCAGTTGTAGTCGTCGTAATACTTATCGTCCTCCCAAAATCTATGCCTATCTGTTCGCTGGTACCATAACCATTGCCTATCACACACACAAGTGTCCCTACTGTCCCTTCTGATGGACTATCTACTTTAATCTCTGGCTGGATAAAGAACAAAGATTGAGCATGGCAACCTGATTTAATTCCAACAACTATTATACTTTTAGTCCCATACGGTTGGGTATCCACTATAAATGTCTGCCTAAAAGAACCTGTCTCATCAGTAGAACTAAGAGCAATACTGATGGTCGTCCCAAAATGAATATAAATCTCCTCCTGCCCAGCAAAACCATTTCCAAAAACAGTTACAGATGTTCCTACCGTCCCAAACATAGGTGAGACTAAGATAATATTGCCTTTGATAACAAACCAACCATAGGCAACACAACCAGAGATAAGTCCTCTACCACTTACACTTACAGTCCCACAGCCTGCCTGTGTATCTACTGTAAATGTAGTCTTAAACTGACCTAAACTATCTGTCATCGCCAGAGTTATACTCGGATTGATACCAAAGTCAATGGCTATTTCTTCATAGGCATGATAGCCATTACCAGCAACAGTAACAATACTCCCTACTGTGCCATGAATTGGTGTTACCATGGTAATCTGTGCCTGCATCACAAAATATGCCTCTGCCTCAGAGCCAGAGCTAAGTCCTTTAGCCCTGACAGTTAATGTCCCACATCCTGCCTGTAAATCTACTGTAAATGTGGCAGTAAAAGTCCCATTTTGATTAGTTTGTGCAGTAGCAATGGTCTTAGTTATCCCAAAATCTATGGCTACTTGTTCATTTTGCCCAAATCTATCACCTGTTATGGTAAGAATTGTTCCTACTGTCCCAGAAGTAGGCTCTATAAATATCTCTGCAGAAGGAACAGAAATTATCTTAAAGTATGTATCAGCACTCAGGTCAGAATTAAGCCCAGTAGCTTTAATTGTAGTCATACCAGCTAATTGTATGTCAATCGTAAAAGTAGCAGTAAATGTCCCTTTTGCATTGGTAATTGAGGTAGTAATAGTCTCAGTTGTTCCAAAGTCTATGCTAATACTTTCTGTCTGACCAAATCCTTTACCTGCTATCTCTACTATCGTTCCTATAGTTCCTGATGTAGGGTTAACTATTACCCTTTGTTGAGTGAGTGATTTTAAAGCTATACCGGTATCGTAGGTTTTATCATTCCAGGAACCATTTGGTTGCTGATGATTACGAATATAATTTAATGCCTGTTTTAAATTTTGTGAGGTTCTCAATTCTGGTTGTCCTAAAAATGCTAATGCTACAATTGAGGTCTCATAGATAGTGCTTCCATCCTTTCCAAAACCACCATCTTGATTTTGTTGTCCTTTTAACCAGTTAGTTCCCTTGTTAATAGCACCTTTTATCACTGCTATATCATTTGGATGAGTAAATATCCCTGCGTCTAATACTTGAACTAAAGAAAGGATAACTTGTGAGGTACAATATATACTTCCGGAGGTTTCAAATGGGCTAAATCGCCAATAGTCATAATTACCTTGACTATATAATAAAAAATTAACTATATCTACATAAACTTGAATTCCACTATAATTAGACGCTAATAATGCCATTAGAACAAGTCCTGTATCCAACGGACTACCTAAATCATCCTTCTGATACCCAAAATTTTTATAATAACCATTTTTATACGAGACTAAAATATCTGTTAAAGTACCTACACCTATACCTGCTGAATTCAAAGCTACTATTTTCCGTGCTAAATAATCACAAACATCGAGTTCAGTTGCCTCGATATAATCTATTGCCCGCAAAAGATTACTCTTAGTCCCTTCTAAATCTAATAATGTTTGCGTAACTACACAGGTATCTCTAAACCCGGTAGTATCAGGATTGCCCCACGAATAATCGATATTCTGGTTGTCATACAACCACTTAACACCATCATTTATCTCAGCATAGCAAAAACTGGAAATAAGGACTACACTTAGCATTAAAAACAATCGTGTCCTGAACATCTTTCACCACCCTTTGGTATATAGTAATCGGATTCAACTGATTAATCAGATTTTCATTAATTTTTATCCGTTTTATCCGCTAAATCCGTTTACTATAAATTTCCACCAATTTCCATGAATTTCTATTGTATTTCTATTTGTCTTTTAGTAATCGAATCAAACTAATCTTTTCCTTTAGTTAAATTCGCTTAATTCGATTACCATATCTAATTCACAATTCAAGATACGACCCTAAACTCTACCCCTAAACTCTACCCCCTAAACTCTACCCCTAAACTCTACCCCTAAACTCTACCCCGACCCTAAACTCTACGACCCTAAACTCTACGCGACCCTAAACTCTACGCGACCCTAAACTCTACGACCCTAAACTCTATACGACCCTAAACTCTATAAACTCTAAACTCCCCCCGACCTTAAACTACCCCCGCGACCCTAAGCTACCCTTTATTTTTTCTCTTCACGCTTTTTTAATACTTCCTTTATCTCTTTTATGAATCCTTTTATACGATACTCTTCATATTCTTTACCACCACATTCAGCTACAGGTATAGTAGGGTCTTTAAGATACTCTTTGAGATATATCTCGAATTCCTCAATAGCCTTCTCTAACTCACCTGTTCCCCACCAATAGCTAAATGCTAAAGTAAGATGTGCTTGGTAGTATGTAGGATCAATTCTAAGTGTTTTTTTTGCCTTTTCTAAATCTCCATAATAATTAGCTTGTTCATGTAATACTATAGCTTTTTCTCTCTTAGTAACTGGTTTTTTTATATAAAAAGTGACTGGTTTAGCAATAAGTAATCCATGAAAGATGTCTTTATCAGATACAGAACGAGAGTCGTAGATACCAGTAATTTCATATTCCCCTGGTTCAAGTTTAGCAGTTATATCTGGTGGAATAACCCATCTCGTTCGTACATCTCCGCCTGAACCCACAAGTTCTATTTTATCTTCCTTATAATCGTGTATTTTGGAGTAATACCTACACCAATTAATATCTTTCAATTTTTCCTCTCGACGAATAACTTCACCTGATGTTCTTGTAACCTTGTTCACTTTAATTTTCAGATTATCATCCCATCTCCATGTAGGAGTTGCTATCTTTACTTTAATAATCTTCTCTTTTACTTCTTTTCCATAAGATTTCTCATTTTGAATTCTGTTAAATTGCCTAATACCTGCATTATTAACCCAGTAAATTTCGAAGGATAGTGGTTTCCCCTGCAAGCATTTATCATGTCCAAGAGTAGAGAATTTGAGTTCCAGGTCTTCTTCCTTTATCGAAGAACTATAAACAGGAGATATTCCTCTACATATAATTAGGTTTATAGAAAAAATAAATAAATTTGTAAAAGATTTTCGTTTTCTTATCATTGTATTTCCCTCCTTTTTGTGAAAGATTTAAATTTTCCTTATTTATCACTAACCTCAAACTGACTTTTACAATCTGAGCAAAAATCTACGCCAATTGGCATTGTATTCCATCCATCAGCATCATTAGTGCCGGAGTGCTCTGGAAGATGAGGTTTTCGATATAGATTCCATTCATCCCACAAATATCTCATCGCACATGAAGTATCACCAGCAGTGGGTGGATCATGATGAGCAATTGAGATACCATGTCCTAATTCATGAGTAATATTATGCATTACAGCATCAGCTGATCTATCGTTTGCTCCATCTGGACGATCCCACTTCTCATCCCATCTCACCTGTTCTACATCACATCTAATTTCGGGATGGTTTTTAGGAGGTCCATTCGGACCTAAGGATAGCCCCCAATGATGATACTCCTCCCGATCTGAACCTGGACCTGGAGGACCAAAATCAAAATCTATTAACCATAGCCCATGTTGCTCAACAATATGAGCAGTTTTATGGTTAAAATTGACTACTCTACTGGTAACCCCATTAAATTCATCAGCAGTTATTTGATAATGAACACTCATTCCTGATGCAGAGGTAAAGTTCCCTCGAAGATAAATATTATCCTCATCATAAATGAACAAGTCCTTCGTATTTGGATTTGTTCTTACATGAGTACCACTTACAAGAAATCCCTGATACTGTGCCCTTAATCCTGACCTGCTTATTTTACTTTTTACTTTAACAATTTATCCTCACATCTTTTAATCCACTGCTTTTTCTCATAACTATCTGGAAGTTTTTGATACGCAAGTCTTGCTCTTTTATAATCTTTCATCATATAATAACCCACAGCAATAAATTTCTGGCTATTTTCACTGTAATATGGATAATCAGGATATTTATTAATAAAATTTTTATATTCAACAATTACTTGTTCAAAATCATGGAGTCTTAAAAAACATTTACCTGTATAATAATAAGCATGTATTGCATAATTACTGGTAGAATACTCTCTGACTATCTTTTTGAAGTACTTTAATGCTAATCTATTATCTTTATCCTTGCCATGTAAATTGAATTTTTCAAGAGCTTGTTTCCAAATTTCTAATGCTTTTTTATCTTTTCCGGCAGGAGGAATTATTCTAAAAGAAATAGTTTCATATTCAATATGTTGAGAGTATATCTCTGGATATTCTTTTTGATATCCTTCTGTAGTATAAATAAATTTAATCTTGTAATCTCCTAAACTTAATCCAAAGGGGAAGTCTTCATTTAAATTCCAAGCACAACTGATTGATTGACCTGGTGTTAAATTTATCCCGTAATCCTTAGGAAAACCCACTATCATAGGCATGAGCCTTGGTTCTTTAGATATATCACCTCCAATTTTTATTATTTTATATTTAAGAAAATGATGTAACACCAATGGCTCTGCAACTTTTAACGATACTGAACCACCATTTGTCAAAGTGGCATTTACTATAATGGGTTCTCTTTCTAAATATTCATTTTTAGATAAAACTACATCTAATTTTAGTAGCAATGAAGTTTGATTATTAACAACTTCTCCTGCATTAATAGTGGATAAAGAAATGCTAATTATATACAGCGTTCCACATAACAGTTTTAGTAATTTCCTCATGGTAAGACCTCCTCGTATAATATGTTTAATATAGTTATTAATTAATTTATAATTAATATTTAACCTGGAATCGGCAAGTGAAAGGGTGATTAATCAATTAACTCCTTACGGCATAAACAGATATATACGATTCAAAAGTGTAGATTTCTCACTTTGCTCGAAATGACAGAAAAAGACTTTTAACTCTCATTCCGAGCGTAGCGAGGAATCTTACTTGCCGATTTCAGGTTTAATAATATTTCTCTCCTCATGGGAGAGTTTATGAAATCTTTGATTGTGAACAAAAAGAAACTTGACTTTTATGACCGGATCCTTTATTATTATCTCTATAGGATAAAGAGAAACAGGGTAAATG
>JBFLYA010000178.1 GCA_040757115.1 bacterium
TGCATTTTGATATTTATATTTGATATTTAATATTTGATATTTGATATTTATTTGTTGTCTCCCTCAAATCCTATTTTGCAGAACCCTATACACTATTTTAACCTTTATGCTAGATTAAGACACCACCTCTCTGTGTCTGTGCGGTGAACGGTTACCTGAATTTTTCCTACCTGTGCGGTTAAATGTAAAATGGATAATGTAAAATGAGAAATGTAAAATGTATAACTGAAAGGTAATGAGTCTTGCGAAGTACTAAAATTTCCCATTTTTCATTTCCTATTTTACATTTTACATTTATTTTTCCTTTGCGTCTCTGCGATGAATTAGTCTAATCGCACAGGTGGGGATTTTTCCGTGTTTCATCCGTGTTCATCTGTGGCTGAATAGTTACGATTTGGTTTATAATTCTTCGTGTTCTTCGTGGTGAATAGTTACCCGTTATTTAATAATCCCCAGCTTGCCAATTGCCTTCTGTCCCTGCTCGTTCTTAATCAGGTAGATATAGACACCTGAGGCAACCTCGCGTGGATTTGTCCAGCCCTCTTCATCTGTGCCATTGTTATGCTCTATCTCCTTGACTAATTCACCCACGATGTTGAATACCTTAATCGTGCATTGAGCGGTTAATCGCTTGAAATGTAATTGTTGTCCCCTTGAGGCATAGCAGGGGTTGGGATAGACGAACACCCCGGTTAAGTCGCTGGCAGCGGTTATCTTTGATTTGCCTGCGGGGGCAATGTATGACAGATGAGTGATTGTTCCGTAGATGATATTTGCATCTATATCTATATTTGAGTCAGCTACCAATTCCCAGATATTACCATCTGATGATAGATACAACATTAGAGTTCTCTCATCTATATTCCCTAAAACCGCCTCGTCATAGTTAAACATTATCTGCACAGGATTGGTCAGTGTGCCAGTAACCTTATCCCCTGAAGTACCGTAGGCATTTAGTTCCATGCCAATACCGATATTGTGTGGTAGGTGAGCAAGTTGTCCTGCTTCAAGTTTTATAGGTGGTAATACATAAATAAGGTCTGTCCCAGTACCATATCTTACTGTAGCAGTCCCCCATGTTGCTGTCAAGGTACCTGCCCAGGTCTTAGCCAGGTCCACAGGATAGCCAACTACCATCCTGACAGAAGCTATATTGGTTCCATAGGTAGCGCTTATTGTGCCAAGTCCAGGCATAGTGGCATAAAAGACAGTGCTTGAGCCGTGGGTAAAGAATAACCTACCAATATCTCCTAAAACTTCCCATCTACCCTCGCCATAATCAATCAGGTTATTGTTTATATCATAGAATTTTAAAGATAAGGTGTGGGTGCTGCCCAGAGGAACACTCATACCAGTAATCTTCTGATTTAGGATACTTTCTATCTGAATATAATCATATTCGGGCATGACAATATTAACAACCTCATCAGTAAAACTATTTACAACCCCATCATTTACACTCAATATAAATGTATAGGTTCCAGGAAGTTTGGGTGTAAAGGTGGGAGTGGCTGTGGCTGAATCAGACAACAAGGATTTTTGAGGATTGCTATCTGCCTCTGTCCAACTGTAAGTAAGTTGGTCTTCATCCGGGTCAAAGCTTTTGCTACCATCAAGAGATACTATTTCATTGGCATAAGCATATCTATCAACTCCAGCATTGGCTATTGGCTGGCGATTTGTCCAGCAGACAATTGGATTTGTAGGGGTAATCTCTGCAACACTGGGAAAATAGACTGTAGCAAAGTTGACTATCTCTGCACCTGCTGGTAGATTACTTTTTGCATTAACTGTAAAGGTAGAATAGCCGCCTTCTTTAGGACCTACTTCGCCAACATACCAGGTAATACATCTTGTCTTAGAATTATAACTTGCAACAGGGGATACCTGGGAACCATCCTTTGTGCTAAACATCTCCTTTACCTGGAGGGTAGTTTCATCCAAATCTTCATCTAAAATATCAGTAACATAAACACCATAAGCAATCCCTTCTCCTTCATTTTCATATTCAACCTTATAGGTTAGTTCTTGACCGGCTAAGATCTTTCCTTCTTGACCATACTTGGCATTAGGGTCGTGGGGAACATCAACCTGAGTTTGACAACCACTTCTGCTACTATCTTTAGCACTAAGATAGTCGCTCATAGCAGAGTCCAAATCTTTCCTGTGGTGAGTGTCCTGCATAATCAGTAAGTTAAGCCGGCTCTCATAAATATTCCCTCCCAGCGCATTTCTAGCAGAATCTATTGCTTCGCTATAAGTGTCTCCCATTATTTCTGTCTGACTTGCTGCAGCACTTAGAACACTTGATAATTCTATGACACTGTTTGAATTTGACAGCTCCTTATAGCTCTCGGAGCTTAAATAATTATTGTCATATAAAAAGTCTAAGAAATTCTGGCCCTCCTTATAGTCATCGTATGCGTCTTGAAGATGCTTCACCTGCCTCATAACCTCCCGCGCGATCCACGTGATAACAATAATCCCCACAATCACCGTAAACAAACCAACGCCTTTTATCTCAGCATTATCATTATCATTATTTTGTAATAACACCCCTCTGTTATTACCCTCACTACCTCGTAGCTTCTTCATATATTTCTCTATTGGAAGCTCAAACCTGATTTCAAATCCATCTTGAGTTTCTAAATACTCAAGGCAATCAAGAGAAAGCTCTTCTTGCTCAGGGGTTGTAGTTACCGTAGCCTCTGAATAGAGAGTGCCACTGCCGGCCTGACCAGATACATCCATCTTTACCTTCATACGGTTTTCGGTATCTTCAATAACCTGATAGCTTACCTCTGCAGGGTCAATGGCAGGCTTTTCTATGAGATATGCCATATTATGAATAATGGTACGGGGGGGTATCCCAAAAACAACTTTACACATTGTAGTAAGGTATATTATGGTGTGAGGAGGGATTTTTTCTATATTCCAAATTACATTATGTAGCCCATAGTCGTATCTACCGTTACCTGTATTTGACCTATATTCTACATAAGGTGAGAGTTTTTGGACTATCTTCACATTTTCAGCCTGCTTGGTACCCCTATTTCTGCACATAATTACATATTCTAAGGGACTGCCAGGACTAACAACCCCTTTTGGTCCCCAGGTGGTTATTTCTAACCTTGGGTGTGGCGGAAGATTCAAATCAACCCTTCCTATGGTAAGAGAAAGCCCCTTATCCTTCTCCAGCAGACCATACGCTATGCCCTCTAAGGGGCTTGTAAAGAGACCATTTAGATTAAATATACCAGGCGAAACCTTTTTAGCGTAAGTATAACCCTCTCCTTTGCCTATCTTTGAGGTATACGAAATTATGGAAAAGCCTTTGTTATAATATGGATTTTCTATTGTATTAATCGTCACATTGCTCAGCCCAAGGCTTAAATCTTCGTTATAGTCTCCTGTAGTGGTAACCTCTATAAATTTCTCTAAAATATGAAGGCCTACATCAGAGAATTTGGTAGTTGGTCCCTGATACTGAATCTCTCCGGTTGTGGTAAATGTTGATGAAACTATATCACTATCACCTATTTGACGAACCTTCCAGACTGCAAAATATTTATTATAGATATTACTATCTGAAACAGCCTCAGAAAGAAACCCTTCTACAAAACCTATAATTTCTCCAGAAAGTGCACCTTTTAGATAAATCCGCTTATCTTCAGGGTCAAAAAGAACAAAGCCTTCCTGATTGCCTACATATGTGTCTTCATTCAAGGTTATATTAAACCTGGCTTTATAAAAGCCCTGGTTAGCAAAGGCACCACTTTTTATGGAGACAAATTCAATATCGGTCAGATTTAGATTACCCTGAAAGTCTCCTTGAATCAAACCATTATTTAGAACAGCCTTTTCTACCCATACTTCTGCTGTTGAGGAACCTTCTTCTGAAAATTTCTCTTCAGTAAACTCAAGCTGGTATTCATAGGCACCCATATCTACAATCCCACCTACTATCCGGGGATTGCCATCCTTATCTGTTGTTGGAATATCCTGTGCTGAGTTTGTGCCTCTGTTTATGCAAGGTGAGACAACTTTAAGGTGAAAGTCACCACCATTAGAATCAACAAAGAGTGGATTCAAAGAAATATTACCCGCACAATCAGCAGTATTATTGAGCCAATTAACATCTCTGACTGTGTCGTTCTCAAGATAATCCCCTGATATATTCTCGAAGAAGCAGTTGTGATTCACTGGAGGATTTAGATTAGTTACCTGAATACCGTATTGAAAATGACCTATAATGATATTATTTGCTATCCTTGGTGAAGAATTAGAATCACAATAGATACCACTTGAATTGTCTACAATGGTGTTGTTGGTGATGGCTGGGGAGGAGAAGTAGCAGTAGATGCCATATTCGCGGTTGTCAGTGATGATGTTGCCTGAAATGGGTGGATGGCTGGTAGCAAGATGGATGCCATGACCATTGCTGTTTTTTATAATAGAATTCAGGATATTTGGCGAGGAATTATCACAGCAGATATTACCCATACTCCCATCACCACCACCATACTCTATCAGGCAATGGTTGATGGTGCCTGTGCCTGCCTTATTAAAGCAGATCCAATTCCAGTAGCTACCCTTAGCCCTGGTGAAGGTGATCGTGCCTGCACTGCCATCTGCTATCAGGATGCCTGACTCTGACTCTGCAAAGCCACCTATTGTCAATTGTCTGCTATTATCAAGTCTCACCTCTACCCCTGGCTCAATGGTTAAGCAGGGTGTGCCTGCTCCTTCGACATAGACATCGTCGATAATGACATAGGGAACACCCTGGTTTGTCCAGCTGCCTGAGGTATTTATTGTATCACCAAACACCTCAATGGCATTTGGGGTATTGTTGGAAAAGGTATTAGAGACTACCTTCCTTACCGAGTTTGCATATATCCTTATGGGATAGTTGTTATTGTTGGTAAAGGTATTGTCGGAAATATCTGGTGAGGAAGAAGTGCCAGAGCAATAGATGCCATAGGTATCATTCGCCAATATTGTGTTATTGGTGATATTTGGCGAGGCATAGTAGCAACAGATGCCATTATTGCTACTGCTTCCAATGGTGCAATTTGTAATAATTGGTGAGGCAGAATAACAAGAGATGTTGCCATCGCCACCATATTCAATCAAACAATTGTTTAAGATGCTTGAATCCTCTGCTTTATCATAAAAACAGATGCCATACCAATAACCCTTGGTTGTCGTTCCATTAGCAGTAAAGGTTACATTATTGGCAATGAGCTTGCCAAAATCATTGGCAGGATTCCCTCCAATGTATAAGCCTTTGTATTGGTCAAACTTAACCACAACCCCTGGCTCAATGGTTAGGGTTGGTGTGCTTGGTCCTTGGACATAGACATCGCCGGTACCGGTAATTACATAGGGAACATTTTGGTTTGTCCAGGTGCCTGAGGTATTTATTGTTTCAGCAAGCACCTCAATGGCATTTGGGGTATTGTTGGAAAAGGTATTAGAGACTACCTTCCTTACCGAGTTTGCATATATCCTTATGGGATAGTTGTTATTGTTGGTAAAGGTATTGTTGGAAATATCCGGGGAGGAAGAAGCGTCGTAGCAATAGATGCCATAATTGCTGCTGCTTCCAATAGTGCAATTTGTAATAATTGGCGAGGCAGAATCACAATAGATGTTGCCAATACCACCATAGCCACCATATTCAATCAAGCAATTGTTTAGGGTACTTGAATCCTCTGCTTTATCATAAAAACAGATGCCATCCCAATAACCCTTGGTTGTCGTTCCATTAGCAGTAAAGGTTGCACTATTAGCAATGAGCTTGCCAAATTCATTGGCATAATTCCCTCCAATCTCTAAGTTCGTGTATTGATTAAACTTAACCACAACCCCTGGCTCAATGGTTAGGGTTGGTGTGGCTGCTCCTTTGACATAGACATCGCCGGTAATGATATATGGAACACCCTGGTCTGTCCAGGTGCCTGAGGTATTTATTGTATCAGAAAGCACCTCAATGGCATTTGGGTTGTTGTTGGAAAAGGTGTTATTGACTACCTTCCTTACCGAGTTTGCCCCTATCCTTATGGGATAGTTGTTATTGTTGGTAAAGGTATTGTCGGAAATATCGGGAGATGAGTCAGCATTGTAGCAATAGATGCCATAGGTATCATTCGCCAATATGGTGTTGTCGGTGATATTTGGCGAGGAGTTGACGCAATAGATGCCATTATTGCTACTGCTTCCAATCGTGCAATTTGTAATAATTGGTGAGGCAGAATCACAATAGATGTTGCCAAGATTACCATAGCCACCATATTCAATCAAACAATTGTTTAAGATGCTTGAATCCTCTGCTTTATCATAAAAACAGATGCCATCCCAATAACCCTTGGTTGTCGTTCCATTAGCAGTAAAGGTTGCACTATTAGCAATGAGCTTGCCAAATTCATTGGCATAATTCCCTCCAATCTCTAAGTTCGTGTATTGATTAAACTTAACCACAACCCCTGGCTCAATGGTTAGGGTTGGTGTGGCTGCTCCTTTGACATAGACATCGCCGGTAATGATATATGGAACACCCTGGTCTGTCCAGGTGCCTGAGGTATTTATTGTATCAGAAAGCACCTCAATGGCATTTGGGTTGTTGTTGGAAAAGGTGTTATTGACTACCTTCCTTACCGAGTTTGCCCCTATCCTTATGGGATAGTTGTTATTGTTGGTAAAGGTATTGTCGGAAATATCGGGAGATGAGTCAGCATTGTAGCAATAGATGCCATAGGTATCATTCGCCAATATGGTGTTGTCGGTGATATTTGGCGAGGAGTTGACGCAATAGATGCCATTATTGCTACTGCTTCCAATCGTGCAATTTGTAATAATTGGTGAGGCAGAATCACAATAGATGTTGCCAAGATTACCATAGCCACCATATTCAATCAAACAATTGTTTAAGATGCTTGAATCCTCTGCTTTATCATAAAAACAGATGCCATTCCAATAGCCTTTGCTTGGTGTTCCTTGATTAGAGGTAAAGGTTGCATTATTGGCAATGATCTTGCCAAAGTTATTATATCCAATGTATAAGCCTACTATGTATTGGTCAAACTTAACTATAACCCCTGGCTCAATGGTTAGGGTTGGTGTGTTTGACCCTTGGACATAGACATCGCCGGTAACGATGTAAGGGCTTCCTGCCAAAGTCCAGGTTGCACTCTCAGAGATAACCCCTGATACATCTGTGCCATAAGCCATCTGGCTTATACTTCCCAAAACCATTCCCAAAACTACCACACTAAAGATTTTCTTCATCTTTTTTTACCTCCATTTTCAAAACACGAATAATATTTCTCGCAAAGACGCAAAGGTTACAATATTTTTGACAGGATGAACAAGATTAACGAGATTTTCATCTTGTAACTCCTGTAACTACCTTACCTTGCGTCATTAGCGCCTTTGCGAGAGAATTTACCAAAGACAAAAAAAGCACAGTCCAATTAATTACTGTGCTTATATTCTCCTAACTCTATGTCCTGCAACAGGTTAGAATGACTCTCTCTCTGTGTATGTATGTATGTATGTTCTGTTAGCGTTATCCATCTCTTCTCCTTTAACAGATTCTACATCTTAATCTCTTTTTACCTTGATTCGGTTCATCATTATTTAAGTGGCTGACCCCTTACCCTAATTATATCTCAATAT
>JBFLYA010000179.1 GCA_040757115.1 bacterium
GTCCATTTCCTTTCTATTTTTTCCATTATATCACGGAGATTTGGACAATCCAGACAAAAGATTACCCGTCCATAAAACGGAACTTTGTTCATAAATGTAAGAAATGCAAGTTTAATTTCATCTAAATCCTTATAAAAATCAAGGTGTTCACGGTCAATATTAGTTACAACAGAGATGATGGGCGAAAGTTTTAAGAAACTTCCATCACTTTCATCTGTTTCTGCAACCATATATTCAGAATTACCCAATCGGGCATTACTTCCAATATCGTTAAATCTGCCGCCAACGACAACAGTTGGGTCGAATTCGGCTTTAGTTAAAATTAATGAAATCATTGAGGTTGTGGTTGTTTTGCCATGTGCGCCGGCAATGGCAATCCCATATTTAAGCCGCATCAACTCGGCAAGCATCTCCGCACGAGGGATAACTGGTATTCGCTTAGATTTAGCATACGCTACCTCCACATTATCCTCACTAACCGCAGAAGAATAAACTACAACATCTACATCTTTAATATTATTAGCATTATGTCCATAATATATTTTTCCACCTAACATTTCAAGCCTTTTCGTGGTATCACCGGGATGAATATCTGACCCACTTACCTGGCATTTCAGATTTAACAACACCTCAGCAATACCACTCATACCACTACCACCGATACCAATTAAATGTATATGTTGGCCTTGTTTAAACATCCTTGCTACCTCTTTTGTGTAAAAATATTTCTTATATAACAATTTCTTTTACAAATGATGTTATATATTCTTTAAATAAAGGGTCGCTTAATTCATATTGACCTTTATCTATTTTTTTCAAATAGCCTAACATTTCTAATTGAGATGTAATGTAATAAATCTGTTGTCGTTCTAAGTGGCGCAAATTATATGGGTTAGAATTACCTGAGGCGATAAAGCGGATTACTTCTAAAAAATTCTTCTTTGTTTTAAGTTTCTCCCATATTTGTTCAAAATATACTCTTTCAGTATTCAATGTTTCCTGGATGGCGATATCAATATCTTCTTTAGTGATTATTTGTCCATTTCTTAATAAGTAAATATTTTGGCAGAGTAATTGAGTATAGTAAGGATGTCCCCAAACCCTATCAATTATCTCACCAGCGAGTTCATCGGAGATAATGATATTTTCCTGGGAAAATTTAGATATAATATACTTAACTAAAGGTGCTTTAGGAAGTAAATCTAAATGGATAACTCGAGCAAATCTGAAAAATGCAGATTTAGAATTAGAGAATAAGTTAATCATAATACTTTCTTGACTTCCAGAGAAAACATAGACTACCTTTTCTTGCATTTGAAGTATTGCCCGCATCCTCTTTATTAACATCTCTCCATTTAGTTTAACTAAATCCCCAAATTCATCATAGACCATTAATAAATTAACATTATTTTTACTTGCATAATCTTCTGGAAATTGTAATGCCTCATCAAGTAACATTAATTCGTCTATCTTAGTTTCTCCGAATTTTAATATAAACTCGAAATCTTCGATTATCTGTTTAAATTCTATTCGCTTCATCCATTGACTTAATCCTTCTTTAATTGTTTTAACAAACTGACTAATTTTTTTATTTTCTATAACCGTATCTACAATTTTTTCAGCAAGTTCTTGTTTAGATATGACTCTAAATATATCTACATACCCACAAAGATATTTTTCTTGTTTTATCCTCTGGATAACTTCTAAGACTAAAGATGTCTTTCCATATCTTCGAGGAGCAATAATCGCAACACTTTGTCCAATTTTAAGCAATTGACAAATTTTTTCAATCTCTTTTTCACGACCGACTAAGTCATCTCCCCTAACCGGAATACCCACAGGGAAAAGTCTTTTCATCCTACACTCCTTTCTTTAAAGAATAAATGTAAGCGTTCAGCCATCAGGTATCAGCAATCAGTTAACATCCAGGAAATCAGGATAGTAACAAATCCTACAATTTTGCGTAAATGGTGTCTATGTGTCTGGTAGTCTATGTAACCCAGACACTTAGACACCCAGATACCAGACTACCTGAACGGTTACGAATAAATAATATTAACCACATTTTGGGTTGCATCTGCCGTTTTAAGCGGCTGATAATTTTCAGCCATTATTTTGAGTTTATGACGATTTTCGATTAACTCAATAATAATCTTGCCTAAATTTTCAGATGATAGTTCTCTATCTTTTATCATTATTGCCGTTCCCTTTTCCACCAGAGGTCTGGCGTTATATTCCTGATGATTATCTGTGGCATAGGGATATGGGATTAAAATTGCTGGCAAATTACAAGCAATAATTTCCGCGATGGTTGTTGCTCCGGCTCGACAGATAACCAAATCTGCCACTTGATACGCTACGGGTAAATCATAAAAAAACTTTTCAACGACTATTTTTACTTTTGATTTTGTTTCCTTTATGACTTGATAATCTTCCTCCCCGGTTGCCCAAATTATTTGTATTTTATCATCTGGGAGAAGATTTAGTGTTTGTTTCATCACCTCATTAATTTTATGTGCCCCTTTGCTTCCGCCAAAGACAAGCAAGGTAAATTTATCTCCACTTATCTCAAATCTCTTTAGTGCCTCCTGTCTATTTATCTGTCCAATCTGTAATCTAACGGGATTGCCTGTTAGCACGGTTTTTTTCGTGGGTAGAAATCGATTAGAATCGGCAAAACTAATGGCTATTTTATCGACAAATTTAGCCAGCAAGCGAGTGGCTTTACCAGGAATAAAATTTTGCTCATGAATAACGGTTTTAATCTTAAATAAGACTGCTCCTAAGACTACAGGAACTGAGGCATAACCTCCCATTCCCAGAACAATATCTGGTTTAAACTCTATAAGATACCTTATCCCGACAAAAAAGGTTTTTATTAGTTTAATGAAAAACTTAATTTTATTTTTTCCAGTCCAGCCTTCGACATCAAGCCCTTTAAATTTAAACCCTTGTTTTTGAAGGATATCTGACTCAATCCCTTTTGTGGTACCTATAAATAAAATCTCGGTCTTTTCTTTTAATCTCTCGGCAATTGCCAGAGCCGGGTAGATATGTCCTAATGTCCCACCGCCTGTAATTATAATCCGCATTTTACCCTATGCCTCTTCTACCTACTGATGCAATCTACTGGTGAATGATTGTTGTAACGAGTACTTAGCGATATTTAAAATAATTCCCACTCCAATCATATTAATAAGTAAAGATGAACCGCCAAAACTAATAAAAGGTAATGGCATTCCTGTAGTTGGAACTACGCCTGTAACGACACCGATATTGAGAAGTGATTGCAGGATAATTAAAGCCGTTATCCCAAATGCCAATAATGAGCCATAAGCATCTGCGGCTAAAAGACTAATTTTTAATCCCGCAAAGGCAAATAGTACAAATAGAATAATAACAAAGGCTGTCAGTAAAAATCCACCTTCTTCGCCGATGACCGCAAAGATGAAATCTGTCGATGATTGAGGCAAGTAAAATAATTTTAACTTACCTTCACCTAATCCCTGTCCATATAGTCCTCCAGAACCTAAGGCAATTAATGACTGAATAATGTGGTAACCTTTATGCTCGGGGTCTGCCCAGGGGTTTAAAAATACCATTAATCTTCTGGCTCGATATGGAGCACATTGAATTAAAAAATAAACTGTTGGAATAGCCAATAATACCAGCGCTATTAAATATTGCATCCTACACCCGCCGACAAATAAAATAGACACTGTCGCCATACCTAAAAGAACAACCATTCCCAGATGAGGTTGTTTTAATAGAATTACGGAAACAAGTCCTAAAAGTAACAAAGGGGGCAGAAATCCTTTAAAAAGCCCCTGAAATTCTTTTCCTCGACGAACTATAAAATCAGTCAAATAAATGATAAAGATAATTCTCATTAATTCTGATGGTTGAAAACTTATAAACCATATTTTTAGCCATCTTGTTGCCCCACTTATCTCATATCCTATGCCAGGGATGATAGTCAGGCTAATTAAACATACCCCAAAAAGAAATAATTGCCAACTTCTCTTTTGTAACTTATGATAATTAAATTTCCAGGCACAAAAAAGTCCAATTAGCCCCATTGTCACCCAGATAAGTTGTCTTTTAAAAAAATAATATGTGTCACCAGTATGTTGTTTAGCAAAGATAGCACTGGAACTATAAATCATCAACACACCAATCCCCACCAAGGTAATCGTGATTAAAAATAATGCAATATCCACTCGTGATTTTGACGCCATATAATCCTCCTTGAGTATGTTATAGCACTTATTAATCGAAATTTGACCCAGATATGGCTATGAAATTCCAAATCACAAATTCCAAATTCCAAACAAATTCGAATGACCAAAATTCAAAACATTACCTCCCATAGTTTGGTATTTAGTACTTGAAATTTGGTGCTTATTTGAAATTTGGTGCTTGGGATTTGGGATTTTTTACTTATCCACCCTGAGTATAATAACTGCTATAACAGCGTTCATTCAAAAACTGAATGCTGAATGCTGAACGCTTACTTATTCTTGCTACTTCTTCCTTGAATACCCGGCCTCTTTCTTCATAGTTTTTAAACATATCATAACTTGAGCAGGCGGGTGAAAAAAGGATTGTATCCTTTGGTTTAGATAGTTTATATGCTAATTCAACTGCCTCGTGTAAATTCTGGACTTTAAAGATATTATCAAAATGGACACCTTGAGCGATTTTATCCTTTGCTTCACCCAACAAAATCAATGTCTTTACTTTTGCTGATAACAAAGGATTTAGTCGGCTATAGTCACATCCTTTGCTTCGACCACCAGCAATTAAGATAATTGGTTTATTAAAACTTTGCAAGGCAACAAGGACTGAATCAACATTGGTTGCCTTTGAATCATTAATAAACCGTATGCCGTTAATACAAGCCACCTCTTCTATGCGGTGCTCGACCCCTTTAAATTCTCTTAATGTCTTTCTGACCACCTCGAAATCAATTTTAAGAATAGCACTTACTCCCAGAGCCGATAGGACATTCTGGAGATTGTGAGGCCCGATTAAGGCTATATCTTGAGTTTTGCATATCTTATTTTCTTGTCCTTCAAATCGGCTAACAATCTGATTTCCTTTTAGAAAGATACCGTTTTCAAAGTCTTTTTTAGTCAGACTGAAAAAAATTGGTTTAGCCTTAGATTGTTGACTTACCTCCATAATATTTGAATCATCTGCATTTAGAACCATAAAATCATCTTTAGTCTGGTTCTCAAAGATTCTTGCTTTTATTTTCAAGTAATCATTCAGGTCTTTATGTCTATCAAGGTGGTCTGGGGTAAAATTTAAAAAAACACTGATATTGGGTCTAAAATCTTTTATGGTTTCTAATTGAAAACTGCTTATTTCTACAACCACAAGATAATCTTTGTCAATTTTATCTATTGCCTCGGATAATGGATAACCGATATTGCCGGCGACGATAACTTTTTGGTCAGCGGTTTTTAAGATTTCGCCAATTAATGTTGTAGTCGTTGTTTTGCCATTTGTGCCGGTAACCGCAATCACTCGATTTTGTGGTAAAAATTGATAGGCTAATTCCATTTCTGAGATAATCGGAATACCCAATTTTTTCGCCTTTTGTAAAAATGGAATCTCTACCGGAATTCCAGGACTGACAACGATTAATTCACAGCGGGGTAAAGAGTCTTCCTTATGTCCGTCTGTTTCTATTTCTATGTCTAAATTTTTTAATTGAGTAATTTCGTTTTGCAATTGTGAGGCTGGTTTTGAGTCAGAGATTTTTACCTTTGCCCCATATTTAAGTAACAATTTAGCCGCTGACAAACCGCTTCTCGCCATGCCAACAATAATTATTCTTTTATCTTTAATATTCATTTTCGTTCTTTTCTTGCAACCGTTCACCGCAGAGACACAGAGACGCAGAGAAGAAAATTAAAAACTATTTACCAGATGCTTCATTCCATTCCTGATTTTCATCAGGACAATCTCTGATTTTCATCAGAGCAAGCTTTTAAGGACCGAGATATCATGATTGATTAACAAATTTGGTTGTGATGTCCTATGTATTTTACCATGATTGCACCAATAATCTTTTCTGTTATCTGATTTATTTCCATATCTTCTCTGTGAACTCTTGCGTCTGGGCGGTGAATTACCAGCTGAACGGTTACCCTTACCTTAATTTCAAGGTACTTAAACTTAACAGGGTAAATATCCCGGCAATAATCCAGAATCTCACAATAATCTTTGGTTCACTCCAACCTTTTTTCTCGAAGTGATGATGTAGAGGCGCCATATTGAATATTCGGCGTTTAGTCAATTTCATCGAACCAACTTGAAGAATAACCGATAAAGCCTCAATCACAAATAATCCGCCGATGATTACTAATAATAATTCATTTTTAATCAAGACAGCCGCTGTCCCAAGTATACCACCCAGAGCCAATGAGCCTGTATCCCCCATAAATACCTCTGCGGGATAGGCATTGTACCACAGGAAACCAATGGATGCTCCAATCAAGGCGGCAAGATAAATAGTTATCTCTCCTGCACCACTGACATAGATTATCTTTAGATAATGGGCGAATTTAAAGTGCCCGGCAAAATATGAGGCACCGACAAAACCAATTGCCGCAAATATTATCGCACCAATCGCCAGTCCATCCAGACCATCGGTTAGATTAACCGCATTGGAAGTGCCAACTATGACCAAAATGACAAATGGAATATAAAACCAACTTATATCTACCGGTGCTCCTTTAAAAAAAGGAATAGAAAGGGAAGTTCCATACTGCGAATGTATCGGATGATAGCACAGATAAATTGCCAACATAGATGCCAGGATAACCTGACCACTAAATTTATACTTAGCGACTAAACCTTCAGACCTTTGTTTGACTAATTTCAGGTAATCATCTATAAATCCAATTAGACCTAAACCTACAGTCATTCCTATAATTATCCAGGTAAATCGAATATCAAACCGCAACCAGAGAATTGAAGATACAAGTAACGCAATTAGAATGATTATCCCTCCCATAGTTGGGGTTTCAGCCTTATGAATATGATTTTGGAGGTATTCTTTGCGAATGACTTGATTAATATGTTTTTGCTTTAATTTTTTGATAATAAATGGAGCGATAATTAAAGATATGACTAACGCCGTGATAGCGGCATAAGCCGCCCGGAAGGTAATATATTTAAAAACCCTGAAGATGGAAAAACAAGTCTCTGGTTCGTATAACCATTCATAAAATATATGATAAAGCATTTTTTTCCCCTCTTTTTTAGTTACCAATTATAGATTTCTGCAAAACCAGGAAACTGTAGTTTTTAAACGGGTATTTACAAAAATCAAAATGCAAAAAGCAAATATAAAAATTACATATCAAAATGTAAAATTATCTCTTCCCTTTCAAGGTTAAAATACTCGATGCAAAGATATTACCAAATTCCTCTAACTCTTTGAGAAACACTATCTTTTGGCAACTTATCGATCAATTCTATAAGTCGCACAGTAAAGTTATATAGTCTTTTCTTGAAGTCCTTTTTGAAATTTGATTTGTAATTTTGCATTTTGATATTTATATTTGATATTTAAT
>JBFLYA010000180.1 GCA_040757115.1 bacterium
CCCGAATAGTAAATTTCGTGTCTTCACACTATTTCTACTATCGGCAAAAGACCTTTCTTTATTTAGCTAATTCGTGCCAAAAACTTCTATCATATTGAGTCCTATCCAAAAACTTGAACATCGAGTTATAGAAATAGGTAGAAATTGATTGTGGAAAACAACAAATTTCCATAAATTTCTATTAGTTTCTATTAATTTCAATTTTTTTATAATATCTCCCTATCTCCTTAATCTCCACATCTCCTTTTGTTACACCACCTGAACGCTTACCAATCTTTTTTATTGACATTATATAAAATTTAGTGTATAATATATGAACACTGGGAGGAAGAATTATAATTTTTTCATACTCCCAGTTTTTTTATTTAATTTGGTCTAACAAAAGGCTAAAGAAATTAGAGAAAAAAGTCGATAAATAAAGAGAGAGGAGAAGGGAAGAATATTTCTCCATTTCCCCGCTTCTTTGTTTCTCTTTTCTATCTTTGCGTCTCTGCGGTGAAAAATAAAAACTTTTTACAAGAGGGCTAAAGTGAAACGATATATCACAATATTATTAAGTATTTTTATTGTTAGTTCTGCTTCTGCTGGCAGTCTTAAATTTAATGAGGGGACCAGAATGCAATCATACTTGCTTACAGTACCCTCAAATGCTGTCCCTATGGTTATAGATTTTAATCATGACGATTCAAAGGATTTAATTATAGGCGATGGGAAAGGAACGGTTTGGTTCTATCAAAATTTTGACACGACGAATAATTCCCCTCAATTTCTTAGTGGGAGTGAAATTAAAGTTGATGGATTTCCAATTAATGTAAATTCTAATGCAGCTCCATTTGTAGTCAATTGGGATAATCAGAATGATTTAGACTTAATTGTTGGAAATGGTAATGGTGAAATAACTTTGTTTATAAGTTCAAATGGACCTTTTCCAAATAGTTCACCTGCTTTCCAACCAGGGATAGAGATTGCTGAAATTAATGTATCTTCTAATGCCACACCGTTTGTTGCTGACTGGAATGATGATGGGGAAAAAGATCTTATCATTGGCAATGCATTAGGGAATATATGGGTATATTTGAATGAAGGCACTCAAAATGAACCTCGATTTAGCCAGGGGTATCTGGTATTAGCCGGGACGACAACATTATCTGTAGGAAATGATGCCGTCCCGCAAGTTGTTCAATGGGATGGGAAGGGAAATAAAGATTTAGTGGTTGGCAATCGTGAAGGTGAGATATATGTCTTTTTAAGTAGCACTAAAACTACTACAGGCACCCCTACTTTTACTACTGGCAATAAGGTTCAAGCAAATAATAAAGACATAGATGTAGGATTTAATGCCGCCCCGTTTATTACTGATTGGAATAATTCCGGAAATATTGATTTATTAATTGGTGAGTTAGATGGGTCTTTAAATCTTTATCTCAACTTAAGCGATAAGCCACCTGTATTTTCTATCCCATCTAAGATTGCCGGTGCCCCAACAGACCTTGATGCTGGTAGCAGAGTTATTCCTCATGTTTTAAACTTTAATAATGATGGGGCAAAAGATATGGTTGTCGGTGATGAAAATGGCAATGTAAAACTTTATCTAAACTCTGGAAATGATAATGACCCTAAATTTAGTGATGCCTATACATTTCAGGTAGATGCTGGGACACTAACCGGCATAGTAGATTTAGATGTCGGCGATAATGCCAGCCCGTATGTCTATGATTGGGATGGTAATAGTATTAAAGATTTAATTGTAGGAGATAGTCAGGGTTTCATATATATATTTATTAATTCTAAAACTGATGATTCACCACTTTTTAAACCGGGAACTAAAGCCACTACCGGAACTGGAACTAATCAACCATTAAAAGTTACAGGGGATGCTACGCCAATCATAACTGATTGGAATAATGATGGATTAATGGACTTATTGGTAGGTGACAACTATGGTTATCTAAATCTCTTTTTAAACTCCGGGACCAACCAAAAACCCGTATTCCCTCAATCTCCTCAACGAATCAAAGCAGATGGGACGGATATTACTGTTACCCAAAATGCTAAACCTTTTGTCATAGATTTTGATGAGATTAATGGGAAGGATTTAGTTATTGGGAATAAAGATGGATATTTGAATGTATATTTGAATATTGGTAATGACGCCAATCCAATATTTACCAATGACCAGTCTTATCATTTTCAAATTCAAGCCAACGCGCAACCCTTGCAAGTCTCAGGTTATGCCGCACCAATAGTTATGAATTGGAACAACGATAATATACTTGATTTGATTGTAGGAGAGGAAGACGGTTACATTAATCTTTATACCGGTAGTAGAGAAAATTCGGCTCCGGTGGTTTTATGTGATACACCTGTCGGCACGCAAACTAAAGATGTAACCATTAAGTATCTCCTACAAGACGATGAAAATAATCCTTGTTCGATTGTGGTGGAATATTCTCCGGATGGTGGGTATACCTGGATAACAGCGTCCGCAGTTGCAAATGCCGGAGATGGAATGTCAAATTTAAACTCATCTAAAGAAGGAGTAAACCATAGTTTTGTCTGGAATTCTTTTGGAGATTTAGGTGGGGTGATAAAAAAGGTAATAATAAAAATTATCCCTTCTGATAGTCAGGTGGAAGGTGAGTCTGGAAAAACAGGTGAATTCTGGGTGGATAATGTGACTATCTACAACTGGCAAAGAATAAAACTTAATGGTGCAGACCTGAATATAAATCCTTATTCCAGTCCCATAGTTATAAATTGGGACGAAAATGGAAGTGATGACCTTCTCGTAGGCGGTGAAAATGGTTATGTCTATTTTTGCAAAAATATAGGGTCAAATCAATCTCCAGTATTTAAGGTCGCAGTTCCATTGCAAATCCAGGGAGGTGGTTTACTCCAGGTAGATAGTTATGCCAGCCCTTATGTCTGCAATTGGAATAGTAGTGGCAAAAAAGATTTATTAGTTGGAGATAAAGAAGGTTATGTGACATTTTTTGAAAATACTGGTGATCATTTAGTATTAGCGAAAGGTAAAAAAATTCAAATTGGCACATCTAACCTTAAACTCTATGGCGGTTACGCTACCCCTGTTGTGACATACTGGAATGGAGATAGTTATAAAGACTTATTGGCTGGTGATAGAAATGGTAATGTCTATCTTTATTTGAATAAAAATGTCTCACCTCAAGAAGATACCTCACCTTTATTATCCCCAGGGGTTAAGATTCAAGGAAATAGCGATTTAGATGTCGGCAATAATGCCGCACCTTTTATTATTGATTGGGATAAAGATGGTCGTGACGATTTGATTATTGGGAATGAGGAAGGGTTTGTCTTTTTCTACAAAAATCTTGGCGCAAATGGAACCCCTTCATTTAAAACAGGGTCTAAGATTAAACTCGATGGAGCGCCAATCAAAGTTAATGCCAACTCAAAACCTGGCATATTAACACAGAGCCAAGACACCATTGACTTGATAGTCGGAAGCAAAGCCGGGTATGTATTTCGATATTCCATTAGCCGACCCGCTGAAAATACCCCACCACAACTAACGATTATCAATCCGAAAGGGACTCAAAGTGTTCAGACTGGCAGTGTGACGATAGGCTATATACTTGCAGATGAACAATGGAATAAATGTAATATCAAGGTAGCATATTCAACAGATGGACAATATTGGTATTCGGCAACCGGCACACCTAAATCTGACTTAGAATCTACACCAGAAGGGACAAATCAGACATTTACCTGGTTTTCTAAAGAGGATATAATTGCGACGAAAACATACATTTACCTTCGACTTATTCCAAATGATGGCATTGCCGATGGTCCTACTGCCACGGTCAGTTTTTACTTGAGAAATAGAAATAATTTACCCATTATTACTAATGTTACAACTAAACCTGTTGGTCAATTAGGTCAGATAGAGATTTCGTATGACCTTTATGACCAGGATAGTGATTTCTGCCAGGTTTTTGTGGAATATCAAGGTGGCTCCGCAGGAAATAAATGGGCAACTGCGACGGTCGTTGGAACGACAACTGATATTCTCCCTGGAACAGGAAAAACTTTAACCTGGCTCTCATCGGTTGATGAGAAAAATCAGTCAGCTAAAGATTACAAAATAAAGGTTACCCCGTATGACATAGAATATGGCACTTCTGGGGTATCAACACCATTTGAGGTAAATAATACCTTTATTTCATCAGCCGTAGTTCCAAAAGGCACGACAACAATTTTAACCTTTTCTCCCACAATCATTGAAATCCTTATCCCTTTTTCCAATACTTATGATGTCCTTGTCACAGTTGAGAAAGAGCCATCTGGTATCCCCGCTATGAATACCTTAGCCGCTTTAGATAATACGGTCAGAAAGATTACCACAGCCTGGTTACCTCTAAATGTTAAATCTCCTGCCCCGCAAACAAAGGCTAAACTTACGATTGACTATACTGATTTAGGTTCTTATGAAACTGAGAATTTATTGCGAATATTTGAGTTACGCGAGAATAAATGGGTAGTGGTCGAAGGAAAACAATCCGTAGATGTGGTTAATAATCGTGTTACCGCAGAGGTAGAACATTTCTCGGTATTCAGGATTGGACTATATGCTAATTCCCTGGCTAATTTTAGCATCTCACCAAATCCATTCAAGGATAATGATGGGATAAAAGAAAATGGTGAACTTGGTGCTGGTGGCGATTATGAAGTTATAACATTCGTGGGTGTGAATAAGGTTGAAATTTATACCATTGCGGGTGAATTGGTTCGTGAATCCAAAAACTCGGAAATAGATTATAGCGGTTGGCGATGGAACTTACGAAATGATGCCGGTAGATTAGTCAGTAGTGGCATTTATATTTATGTCGCTTATGATAGTAGCGGTGCCTGTGTAGTTGGAAAATTAGGAGTAATAAGATAAAATGCAAAAATTAATAAATCTCATATGTTTTATAAATCTTATAATTACTTTACCTGTTTTTGCCCAGGATAAGTATACCGGGGAAACCTGTGCTAATTTTTTAAAGTTAGATGTTGGGGCAAGACAGGGGGCTTTAGCCGGTGCCTTTGCTGGCGTAGGAGATGATGTCAATACCATCAATTATAACCCTGCGGGCTTAGTCTATGCCGGAACTATTTCTTTGACTGCCATGCATAATCAATGGTTTCAATCTATAAAATATGAATATCTTGGTTATGCTCAGCAGATGTGGTGGGGTGGAGTCCTTGGTGGAAGTTTAGCCTATCTCCATATGGGTGATATAAAAGGTAGTCTGGTTGGGAATAAACCAGCAGAGGATTGGACTGCCCGGGATTCTTGCTTGACCATTTCTTATGCCCATCCCTGGAATGATAGACTTTCTGTTGGGGCAAATCTTAAGATTATCTATGAAAAAATAGAACAAGAGGATGCCTCTACAATAGCATTTGATTTTGGCACCTTTTATAAAACAGTGATTGATAACCTCTCCTTTGGTTTATGTCTTCAAAATGTAGGTTCCGGGCTAAAATTTATTCAAGAAAAATCTGATTTGCCCATAAACATAAAAGCCGGGATGTCGGTAAAATTACTTGATGAACGGTTGCTCATTGCCCTTGATGCAAATAAACCTGTGGATAATGAGATGAATTTACGGCTTGGGGTTGAATATCAATTGATAGATGCCCTGGCATTACGCGCCGGGTATCGAACAGACCCGGATATTGGTTCTGGATTCTCTGGTGGTGTGGGATTAAAAGTAATGAATTATGCGATAGATTATGGTTTTGCCCCCTATGGTAACTTAGGCGATACCCACCGCATTTCTCTGCGTATGGACTTCTTATCTGAGTAAGGCATCTGGTAACTGTTCAGCCACTGATTAACACGGATAAAACGGAGAAGAAAGTAAAAAGTAAGGTAACTATTCACCACGAAGGGCACGGAGAGCACGAAGTGAAATTTGATGAATTATCGAATAGAGTCATTGGATGCGCTATAGCGGTGCATCGAACTCTTGGGCCAGGTTTGCTTGACACCGTGAAGAGTGATAATTCACAATTCACAATTGACAATTCACCATTTACCATTATTAAGGAAATTTAGGGAAGAAATTGTGAATGGTGAATGGTGAATAGTTACCAATTTTTTAATAATATCTCCCTATCTCCTTAATCTCCACATCTCCTTTTGTTACACCACCTGAACGCTTACAAAGTAAGAAGTAAAAAGCAGGAGAAATCCTCATACCCCTCCAGGGCACAAATGACGATGAAAATTGAGCATAGAGATTGGAGATTAGAGATTAGCAAGAGTGCAGGTTCTAATTCACTAATTCTCTAATCTCTAATTAACTATTTTCAGGAAAATCCCCCATTTTATTTTACTGACGCATTACCTCAACCTTTAAATTTTTGTTGACAAAATACACTTCTTTGTATAAAATAATAATAATGAGAAAAAAAGGGATAATTTCATCATTAATTCTATTAATAATATTTATGTGTGGTTGTTTCCAAAAAGAGAAGAGTATCCTACTCCAATATAAATATCAGTCTGGCGAGATACTTAAATATAAATTCTCTAATATTTCCAAAGGGATAATTACCACAGAGGGATTACCAATTTTGGGCACTTCTACTTCCCCCATTGAAGTCCTGATGGAGACAAGCTGTAAATTTACCCAAAAAGTTACAGGAATCGAGGAAGGTGGGGTGGCAAATATAGACTTCAGCTATGATTCTTTTGAACAAGATATTAAAACGCCAATCTTCAGCCAAAAACAGGTAAATCCATTTTTTAATCTTCTGGAAGGCAAAAGTCTTAATATAAAAGTAGGAAAAGATGGTTCTTTGTTAAAACAAATAGGGATAGAAGAGATTCCTGGTCAGATACCAGAAAATATTCAGCAAGAATTGATTCCAAAATTTAAGGCAGAATGGGAAAAAAATATAGTCACATTAATTGAGAGAAGTTATCAAAGATTCCCATTAGAAGAAATGAAAGTGGGGGATAGTTGGATTCGTGAATTAAGTTATAATATTCCATTATTGGGCACGACGCGTGGGAAATTTACCTATACTATTGAAAAATGGACACAAATAAGAGGAATTGAGTGTGTTCAAGTAGGGATAGAGGCAAACCTGACTGTTAGTGAAAGAGAACCCTTTGTATTCCCACAGGAAATAGACATTTCAAAGGTAACATTTAACGGTGCGGCTCAAGGCAAAGGGAAAATGATTTTTGCATATCAACAAGGAAGGTTAATGAGTAATGATTTAGAAATGGATGTCAAGATGCAGGTCAATTATAGCCAGCCTGAAAGAGAATTAAAAATGAATCTGGATTTTAAGACACAAACATTACTCGAACTCGAATAAGAAGATTAAGAGTGAAATTTTGGTGGTGTTTTAATCTAGCATAAAGGTTAAAATAGTGTATAGGGTTCTGCAAAATAGGATTTCAGGAAGACAACAAATAAATATTAAATATCAAATATTAAATATCAAATATAAATATCAAAATGCAAAATTACAAATCAAATTTCAAAGAGGAAGTAGCAGGGTTTCTCAAAGAGTTGGAGGAATT
>JBFLYA010000181.1 GCA_040757115.1 bacterium
ACTTTGGAATTTGGTGTTTGGGATTTGGTGCTTGGAATTTGGAATTTATTTGGAATTTGGTGCTTGGAATTTGGAATTTCTATCTAATCTGTCCACTAAAAGATGTGGGTAATGATTAGGCCAAGGGAGAACATCAACTGAGTAGCGACAAAGCACTAGCATAAAGGTTAAAACTCACATTCAACAGCAAAATTTGTAACATATTAATATTACTACACTTAATTTTTAAGATTGTCACTACATGTGGCTCTTTCTGTTTTTCTCTTCCATAATTATCCGTGATGGAGATTTTATCTTGAGGGTTTTCAAAATCCTATTTTGCATATAAGTAGGTTCACTTGTATAACCATAAGATTTTCCTCCTACCTTCATAACAGCTATTCCCATCTGTTTAAACAGACTAAAAACCCTTTCGCCACTTACATTAATACCTCCCTCCCGTAACATCTTCTCTACTACTTTTTGCACGATATAAGCCAAAACACAGATAAACACATGAGCTTTCACTCTTTCCTCTTTATGGTGATAAAAAGGTCGAAGTTCTAATGGTGTCTTTAAACTCCGAAATGCTCTCTCTACATCTTGTAGGTCTTTATAAGATTCGATTATCTCCTCTGCACTCAAATCCTTCTCATAAGTCCGTAAAATATACACCCCATCCAATTCATTCTCTAATCTTATCCCTTCTTCATTCCTGAAATATTCAAAACTTTTATTCTTCTCATCTAATTTATACTTATACAAACCATAACCATGTCGAAAAGATAAAATATCTTCAACCTTCTTAACTATCTTCTTTAAAGAAGGTCTTTTCTGTTTGTCTACCTCTCCCTTTAATTCCTCCAATTCCTTCTCTATCTCAGCCATATTCTCTTGACGCTCTTCTCTTTGCTCCTTTGCTATCTCTGGATGACGACAAATAATGTAACGAAGTCCATCCTCTCTTCGCCTCTCTCTATATTCTAAATTATCCTCAAGCCGACAATAAATCAAAGAAGTCCCTTCCAACATTATCTCCTTTACCTCTTTATTCCTACGCTTGCGTAAAGCCAATATTGATTCAAATCCTTTTTCTTTTTCTAATATTTCCAAATTCTCTTTGCTTACTAATCCCCTATCCCCAACAAAGATGCATCTGTTTATCTTGAATTGCTCCTTTAACTTAGCCAATACCTCTTTTACTGTCTTCTTATCTACACGATTACCTTCAAATACTTCATGTCCAATCGGTAAACCATTACACAGAATTAGCCCAATGACTACTTGAGGCTTACCAGGTTCATGATCCCTGGAGTAGCCTAATTTCGCCAACCCTTCCGGTCCATCTCCCTCAAAGTAGCTGGAAGTTAAATCATAAAATACCAGATCTACTTCCAGACTGAATAAGTCCCGAAATCTATAATAGAGGTGGTTTTCTATCTCTTCCTTCATACCTAAAAGGTAATCCATACCCCGATAAAACTTCATCACTTCCTTTTTGGCAATATCAATCCTTTCTTCTTCTTCTTTTTGAACTGTTTCCAATACCTTCTCATCAAACCCATGATTTGACCACCAGACTCTACTTAACCATTCAAATATACCCAGCTTGCTTGTAGGATCACTTAATTTATTTACTACCATCATTTTAATCCAGTTGCTGTAGTCTAATTCTACCTTCTTGCCCTTTAGTATCTTTTCCACCAAATCTTTTAATCCCAATTCCTGCCACATAAAAGAGGCAAGATATCCTACCCCATACTCCTTAATCTCTTCATTCCTTAAGTCTTGTGCAAAGATTAATGGTTTCTCTCCTACCTTTTGCAGTAAGCCATTGACAATCCGCTTTATATCCTTTCGTAAGACAACTACATTGCCCAGATTAGCTATTACCCTTTGTTTGCGTTTACCTTTCTGGTAATAACTCTCTACCACCCTGACATATTCATTGATTTGACCAGTTGATGATTTAGTCTTAACCGTCCTTACAAATGCCATTGTGTCATTCCCTCCTTCTTTTCTCAATTTCTGATAAGAAGTATAGCATTTTAAGGACAATTTGCCAAGAAATATTTTTTGCCTTTGGACATTTTATTGTCACTCACTTTTTGGAATTTTTTAATCCCCTCTCTTCCAAATCCCTTGTAAATACAAGAAATTCTACTTTCGCTACCACTAATTTCGTCAATTTCCTGTTGAACTTGAGTTACGATTTATATTTATACGCCATTTCAATTCCATGTCTGGCTTTGGAATAGCCAGGGTCTATCTCTAATGCTTGCTTGAACTTTTCAATCGCCTGGTCATACATTTTTAACATATAATAAAAACTACCAATATTATAATAACTTTGCGGGTAGATTGAGATGAGCGATTGAGTTCGTTCATCTTTAAATATCCTTTTATCAACTACCCCTCGACATAAAAATCCTTTATTTTTATCCAGCTCTTTTTTAAATTTCTCTCCAGGGACATCTTTTTCCAATACCTTGCAGAATACCCCTTGAGGAATCAAAGAATAGTTTGTAGCCATAGCAAAATCATAAGTTTTGTAAATAGTATAAGAATTAATATTATTGGTGATAATATTGTAGATTCGCTCTATTCTAATTTTTTCCAGCTGCCGCGTTTTCACCCCTAACATATCCTGAATTTCAAAAGTAAAGGCTAAATCAGGATATTTATCTTTCCATGTTTGAACATACCAATCATAATGAACTGCCAGAAATGGAACATCAATAAAAACTGCCTTCGGATGTCTTTGTTCTACATAATGACTATACCACAGAGGAAAGGCAGTGTCATCTGTTTCCAGAAATATTATAGATTTTTCTTCCATTGGGGTTAGAATATTCCTGACCAAATCAGAGGCAAAGTAGTATTGACTTCGATTACTCTCAGGATAATTGGTAGTTAAAGGAATAATTGGCAGAGATAGGAATAAAAAATAAATAATCCCAATGTTTTTCTTATTACTCTTCATCAACCAGAGCAGAAGATATTGGACACCAACTCCCATCCAGATAGCAAAGACCATAAATGCTGGTAAATAATAATCTTGAATATTGGGGATGTTATAAAATAATGAATAAAGGATATTGGTTATTAAAATCAAAGATAAAAAGACAAAAAGACGCATTGAATACTTACAGACAAAAAACCCACCTATTAACCCAAACCAGATGAGATAAATCGTCCATTGATGTGGGAAAAATTGGGCTAAAGAGGTGTAGAGACGACCAACGGCTTCAGAGATTTCAAAGTATCCACCAAATTGCTCAGCGGTGATATGTTCTATAAACCTTTTCCATGTATCCGGGTCTCCCATATTAACAAGTGGATTAACTATTGCCCGCAAAGGAAGATAGAGATATAAGAAAAGAGGGGTGATGAAACAGCAAAGAAGTTTGACTGAAGAATGAAGGGTGATGAGTGATGAATATCTACATTTATAACATTCAGTCAGGATAAAGAATATGCTTGCTGGAATTAAGTAGATAGTTTGCATGTGGTGGGTAAAGGATAACCCGAGAGTGAAGGCGAAGAGATAGAGATATGATTTTGGGTTACACCCAATAACTCCTTCGTGCCATTTTAGTAAGATGAAGATTACGAAGGTGACAAACAAGGCGTTGAGTGTGTATTTTTCAGCAATTACTGCTTGTTGCCAGAAGGTAGAGGCAAAGGCAAGCATTAATGCCCCAACTATGGCCGAAATGAGATTAGAAATAGAAATGGAGAAAGGAAGAATCGGAGAATCAGAGAAATCTTTTTTTACTGTCCACTGTTTACTGGTCACTGCCAACTTTAAAATGATAAAATACACCATCATACAAGATAAACCCGCACATAGAGCCGAGAGCATATTCATCCGATAGGCAATATTACCTATCGGTAGAATAGTCATCCATAGTTTTCCAAGTAAACAATAGAGTGGATAACCAGGTGGATGTGGAATACCCAGAAGATATGCACAGCTAATTAATTCACCAGTATCCTGAAGTGCCACATCCGGGGTAAGGGTTTTTAAATAGGTAAAAAAGGAGAGTAAAAATACAAGAATTCCACCTATCTGTCCATAATCTGGTTTAATATTCTTCTTTTTTAGTTTCCTCTTTCCCATATTTTAAAATATTATCAGAGGAATTCACTCTTGTCAAATCTTTTTTTGGGTAAGCGTTCAGCCACAGAGGCACAGAGTTCACAGAGAATTAAGGAAATTAACCACAAATGCACACGAATTAACCTCTGACATCCCATAAATGTAGTGCGAATCTTTAGGTTCGCCTTTTGGCTTGCCAGAAGCGAGGCTAAAGCCTCATACTACAAATTTTTTCCACCTGTGCAATTAGACTAATTCATCGCAGAGACGCAAAGGAAAATAAATGTAAAATGTAAAACAGGAAATGAAAAATGGGAAATTTTAGTCCTTCGCAAGACTCATTACCTTTCAGTTATACATTTTCATTTTACATTATCCATTTTACATTTAACCGCACAGGTCGAATTTTTTTAAGAAATTCTTGGTCAGCCTCTTGACAAATTTAAAGAAATATGGTATGTTAATCCCACATTAACTTTTGAGAGAAAAAGGTTTGTTAGAGGAGAAACGCTCATGCCCCTGCAGGGCACAAACGAAGATGAAAATGGGTTTGATGGTTTGATGGTTCAGGTGAAATCAGGCTGAAGCCTGCGGCTACCAGCCTTCTCGAGTCCCGAACCCCGAGTCCCGAGTCCCGAATTTAAGGGGGAATAAACTTGCTTTTCATCGGTTCCTTGGTCTATGGTCTATGGTCTCTAGTCTATTTTCAGGAGAAACGGTCATGAACCGTGGGTTCACAAATGAGGATGAAAATAGTAGGTAGGAGATAGAAGGTGGGAGGTAAGGAGATAGGCGTGAGGAGTGATGTTTTCTTTACTTTCTACTTTCTACTCTCTACTCTCTACTTCCTATTTTCAGGAGAATTATATGATGATGATTATGGTTGCAGTTGTATTTGTGCTTGCCTACACAATGATAGCCTTTGAATATTCGCTGAAGATTAACAAATCTGCCATTGCCCTGCTTGCCGCAGGCTTGATGTGGACACTGTATTCTTTTGCCAGCCCGCTTGGAGTGGAAGTCGTAAACCATCAGCTTACCGAAAATTTGGCTGAAACAGCGGCAGTCGTATTCTTTCTTATATGCGCTATGACTATTGTGGAAATAATTGACTCCCATGGAGGGTTTGAAGTCATTACCTCGCGGATTAAGGCAAAAAAACTCTTAAGCCTGCTCTGGATTATCGGATTCATTACTTTTTATCTATCAGCAATTCTCGATAATATGGCCACAACTATCGCGATGATTGCCTTAATGAAGCGATTGCTCAAGGAACGTAAGCAGAGACTCTTTTTTGCAGGCATCATCGTCATTGCGGCAAATGCAGGCGGAGCATGGAGTCCTATGGGCGATATAACCACTACTATGCTCTGGATAGGCGGACAGATTTCCACTGTTAATATTATAAAAGGTGTATGGCTTCCTTCTATGCTCAATTTGGTGGTTCCCCTTATAATAACTTCTTTCTTCCTGAAGGGAAACATTGTGCCGCCAGATGATATAGAAGATAGAGCGACAAACATCTCGCAATTTGAGAAAAACCTGATGTTTTTTATTGGTATAGGTGCTTTGATTTTTGTCCCGATATTCAAGGCAATAACGCATTTACCTCCCTATCTTGGCATTCTGTTTACTCTTGGCATAGTCTCGCTGACCAGCAATATCCTGCATCGCCATAAGTCTGATGAGGAAAAAGAGCATCTCACCCTAACCAGGGCGCTTAAGAAAATTGATATGGCATCGGCTATATTCTTTATAGGCATTTTGCTTGCTGTGGCTACGCTTTCCGCAAATGGCATGCTTCCTGCTCTGGGGCATTGGCTTGATGCTAAAATCGGTAGTCAGGCTCTAATTGTCATTATCGTGGGGTTTGCTTCAGCAATAGTAGGTAATATTCCTCTTGTAGCGGCTTCTATGGGAATGTATCCTCTTTGTCAATTTCCGCAGGACTCTCTTATTTGGGAGATTATGGCTTATTGTACCGGTACCGGAGGTTCGATTTTGATAATCGGTTCAGCGGCGGGTGTGGCGGCAATGGGTTTAGAGAAAATCGAGTTCTTCTGGTATGCCAGCCGTATTGGTCCTCTTGCCTTTATTGGATATTTTTGCGGAATAGTGGCTTATCTAATTCAGTATAATCTCCTGCATTGAGACTTGAATGCTTCACCGAGAATTGCTGAGGGTTAAGGATTTTTGTTGACAATAGGGAAAGATTATGGTAACATATTCCCATAATGGGCAAAAGTGAAGGTAATATCTGAATTCGAGCAAAGCAAGAATTCGTAAGAATGTTGCGTCCGCAAAATGTTGCGAAGCAAAAAATGTCCCCAAAAGCAAATTACTATCAGTGGAGGAGAAACGCTCATGCCCCTGCAGGGCACAAATGACGATGAAAATAGGGAGGGAACACACCCCTACACCCCTCTCAAGAGGGGAATATAACAGTTATTAGTCAAAACTTTACTCAGAGTGGATAATAAAAAAATCCCAAATCTCAAGCACCAAATTCCACATACCAAAAAGCGAATTAGAGATTAGTGAATTAGAGATTAGATTTTACTAATTCGCTAATTCGCTTAATTCACTAATTCACTAATTGGAATTTGGAATTTGTGATTTGGAATTTCAGAGCCATATCTATGTCAAATTTTGATTAATAAGTGCTATACAACCCCCTACCCCCCTTTGTTAAGGGGGAATAAACTTATGGTCTGTGGTCTATTTTCCGGAGAAACGCTCATGCCCACAGGGAGTGGGCACAAAGGAGGATGAAAATCGGGCATAGAGATTAGAGATTAGCAAGAGTGCAGGTTCTAATTCTCTAATCTCTAATTAACTATTTTCAGGAGACCTTTATGAAAAACCGATTACTAAGATTTTTATTCATTGCAGTAGTTTTCCTAACATTATTCTCAATAGCAAGTAGTGTATATGGTTCTACCGAACCATATACACTACCAGCAACAGAAAAAGATTTACAGCTTCCATGGTGGGCATGGTCAATTATTTTACTCGTCTTCACATTTATACTTGGAATTCTGGCTGTACTTGGCGGCGTTGGAGGTGGTGTCTTGTTCGTCCCGCTTGTTGGAGGATTTTTCCCCTTTCATATTGACTTTGTCAGGGGCGCTGGTCTTATAGTAGCACTCTCTGGCACCCTTGCAGCAGGCCCTGGACTTCTCAAGAGAAATCTTGCAAGTCTGCGTCTTGCCCTTCCAGTAGCACTGATTGCATCAACAGTAGCAATAGTAGGCGCAATGATAGGGCTTGCCCTTCCTGCATATTTAGTCAATATCCTTCCCGGTACAACCATAATACTCGATGTTCAAATTTTTTAGTTTTAGAGGCATAAAGTCCTTATTTTTATTTTAGCTCAAGTGAGACAATATGCTGTTCTCCATTTCAAGAAAGGGGTTGATTCCAAATGTCCCCACTCTCGATTGACCATATGTTTCTTAGAAGCAGTTAATTG
>JBFLYA010000182.1 GCA_040757115.1 bacterium
GTTCAGTAAAATTATCTCTTTCCTTTCAGCGTTAAAATACTTGAAGCAAAGATATTACCAAATTCCTCCAACTCTTTGAGAAACCCTGCTACTTCCTTTTTGAAATTTGATTTGTAATTTTGCATTTCGATATTTATATTTGATATTTAATATTTGATATTTGATATTTGATATTTGATATTTATTTATTGTCTCCCCTAAATCCTATTTTGCAGACCCTTAACATAGTCTAAATGATTACTCATTTCTTATCCCCCAAATGCATCTTTAAATTTATCAAAGAAACCCTTGTCCGTTTTAATTTCACTGCCACTAATTCGACCTAATTCTTCAAAAAGTTGTTTTTGCTTCTCAGTTAATTGAGTTGGGGTAACAACGATTACTCGGACAAACTGGTCACCTCTGCCATAACCGTGCAACGAATGAATCCCTTTACCTTTTAGCCGAAAGATCTTATGAGTTTGAGTGCCTGCAGGGATTTTCATTTTAATCCTCTCGCCATCTATGGTCGGCACATTTATCTCTGTGCCCAGGGCGGCCTGGGAAAAACTTATGGGTAGCTCGCAGATAATATTATTATCTTCTCGAATAAAGGTTTTATCTTCTTTAACAAAGATAACTACATATAAATCCCCAGATTCACCTCCATGACCGCCTCCTTCGCCTTCTCCACGAAGTCTAATTTGAGAGCCTGTATCTACTCCTGCGGGAATTTTAACGCTTATCGTTCGCGTTCTTGATATTTTGGCTCGCCCCTGGCATCGTTCACAGGGTGTAGTAATAATCGTTCCCTCGCCATAGCATTTATCACAGGTTTTAGCAATAGAAAAGAATCCTTGAGTATATCTCACCTGTCCAGCGCCTTTACAGGCAGGGCATTCTTTTCTCCCAACACCAGGTTTCCCGCCAGTTCCATCGCAGATAGGGCAAACCTCATTACGGTCAATGGTAATTTTTCTCTCACAGCCGAATGCGGCTTCTTTTAAAGTAATTTCAAGGTCATATCTTAAATCTGCACCTCGATAAACCCTTTTTGTTCGTGCTGTTCGACCTGTTCCAAAGAAATCTCCAAATCCTCCGCCAAAAAAACTACTTAAAATATCTTCAATGTCTGAAAAATGTGTAAAATCAGACCAGGTAAATCCCCTATCACCAAAGATATTTTTCATCCCTTCATGACCAAACTGGTCATATTGAGTGCGTTTTTGCGGGTCGCTTAAAACCTCATATGCCTCAGCTATCTCCTTAAACTTCTCCTCTGCTTCTTTTTTATTATCTGGATTGACATCCGGATGATACTTTTTGGCTAACCGGCGATAAGCATTCTTTATCTCATCGACAGACGCATTTTTATTTACCTCTAAAACTTCATAATAATCTCTTTTTTTAGTCAAAATCCACTACACCTTCTCCCTTTTTAGCGTTCAGACCTGTCTCACGAATCTGACATACTTATTTTTTCTCTTCATCTTCTACTTTAAACTCCGCATCTACCACATCTTCCTTTTTCCCTTCAGGTTCTTGTTTTGGCGGTGTTTGTTCTTCTCTTTGTGCTTGTGCTTGTTGTTGTGCAGAGGCTTGTTTATACATCTCTTCGGCTATTTTATAGGAGGCAGTAGTTAGTTCTTCCATTGCCTTTTTAACGGCATCAGTATCTTTACCTTCTAATGTTGCTTTTAAGTTTGCAATCTTATCCTCAATATTTTTCCGCTCATCTGCAGAAACCTTATCTCCATATTCTTTTAGTGTTTTTTCTGTGGTATAGATTAAAGTATCTGCCTGATTGCGAATTTCTATCTCTTCTCTTTTCTTTTTATCTTCTTCTGCATGACCTTCTGCCTCTTTGACCATTTTTTCAACATCATCTTTAGATAAACCACTGGATGGTGTTATTTTTATCGCCTGTTCTTTTCCAGTGCCAAGGTCTTTTGCTGAAACGCTCACAATTCCATTCGCATCAATGTCAAAAGTTACCTCAATTTGAGGTATCCCTCTTGGTGCCGGCGGAATACCAACCAGGTCAAACCTACCCAGACTTTTCATACCGTGGTCATAGACCATAGCCCGTTCACCCTGTAAGACATTAATGGTTACTGCGGTCTGATTATCTGAGGCGGTTGAGAATATTTGAGATTTTTTCGTTGGAATGGTGGTATTTCGCTCAATTAATTTAGTAAATACCTGTCCCAGAGTCTCTATGCCAAGAGATAGAGGCGTTACATCCAGCAGAAGAACATCTTTCACCTCGCCTTTCAAGACACCGGCTTGAATAGCCGCACCAACAGCCACTACCTCATCTGGATTCACACCTTTATGCGGCTCTTTACCAAATAATTCTTTGACTACCTGTTGAACTCTGGGCATTCTGGTCTGTCCACCAACTAAAACCACTTCATCCATCTCTGTAGGTTTAAATCCTGCATCCTTTAGTGCCTGATGGCAAGGACCGATGGTTTTATCAACTAAATCATCAACCAATTCTTCTAATTTAGCTCGGGTTAAGGTAAGATTGAAATGTTTAGGTCCTGAGGCATCTGCGGTAATAAATGGTAAATTAACATCAGTCGAAATGGTTGTAGATAACTCACACTTGGCTTTTTCAGCGGCTTCTTTTAAGCGTTGGAGTGCCATTTTGTCTTTACGCAAATCAATTCCCTGCTCTTTTTTAAACTCGTCACAAAGATAATCTATTACTCTCTGGTCAAAGTCATCTCCGCCAAGATGGGTATCACCGTTAGTTGCCTTAACCTCAAAAACACCTTCGCCAATTTCCAGGATAGAAATATCAAATGTTCCGCCTCCCAAATCATAAACGGCTATCTTTTCATTTTTCTTCTTATCCAATCCATAGGCTAAAGACGCGGCGGTTGGTTCGTTAATTATTCGTAATACCTCAAGCCCAGCAATTTTACCGGCATCTTTCGTTGCCTGTCGTTGAGAATCATTAAAATACGCCGGCACAGTAATGACCGCCTGGGTTACTTTCTCACCAAGATAACTTTCTGCATCCTCTTTTAATTTCCGTAAAATCATCGAGGAAACTTCGGGTGGTGAATACTCTTTGTCTATGACCTTCACCCCGGCATCACCATTTTTTGCCTCGATAACTTTAAATGGCACCTCAGAAATCTCTCTGCCGACCTCGGCGTATTTTCTTCCCATAAATCGTTTAATGGAATAGACAGTATTTTCCGGATTAGTAATTGCCTGCCTTTTAGCTATCTGGCCAACCAATCTTTCACCTGTTTTGGTAAAGCCAACGACCGATGGAGTAGTTCTTCCACCCTCGACATTGGCAATTACCTTTGGTTCACCACCTTCCATAATGGCTAAGCAAGAGTTAGTAGTTCCTAAATCAATTCCGACTACCTTTGACATAATCTATCATCCTCCTTATTTTTGGTAATTGGTAATTGGTAACTGGTAATTGGTTAGATGGCTTCGTCCTGAGCTCAGCCAAACAGTATTTAATTACCATTTGCCAATCACCAATTACCAGAATTAAATTCCGTGCGTTATTTGTTCAACACGACACCAGGGTTAGTCACGGCTACCTGTGCTGGTCTGATAACTCGATTATTAAATAAGTAGCCTTTTCTTAATTCCTGAGCAACTGTATGTTCAGGATATTCATCAGATTGTATTTGCATTAATGCCTCATGGATATTTGGGTCAAAAGGCTTGCCAATGGTTTCTATTTCTACAAGTCCATTTTTTACAAGGACATCTTCTAATTGTTTATAAATTAATTCCATCCCCTGTAAAAAAGCCTCTAAATTATGGGTTTGGTGTTCCTCGTTCAATGCCCGGTTGAAACTATCCATTACCGGCAGTAATTCACATATTAACCTTTCATTAGCTAATTTTATAAATTCTGCCCTTTGTTTTTCTTCACGCTTTTTATAGTTTTCAAATTCTGCTTTAAGTCGGCGAAGATGGTCTAAATATTCATCAGCAAGGATTTTCTGTTTTTCAAACTCAGCTAACTCTTGTTTTGTAATACTTACTTTTTCTTCAACCTTCTCAATCTCAATATGTTCTTCTGGTTGTGTAATAATTTTTTTCTTTGACAAATTTTTCCCCTCTCTAATCATACCACATTTTTAAATTAAATTCAACTATTTTTTCGTGGTGGAGACTTTATCTTTTTTAGAATCAGGCTTTTTAGGTTCAGGTTCTTTGTAGCCTATTTCTTTTTTTTCCGCCTCGACATAACTTTTGCTTTTCTGAACATAATCTGTGGCATAGAAGCCTGAGCCTTTAAATAGAAATCCTGCTCCTCCTGTAAATACCCTTTTAACCTCTGCTTTACATTCAGGGCATTTTTTTAGAGGTTCATCTGTAATTTTTTGAAATTCCTCAAATCTAAATCCACATTTTAGGCATTCATATTCATAAGTTGGCATTTTCGCATCACCTACTTAAGTTGGTAATTGGTAATTGGTAACTGGTAACTAAATAGTATTCACCCCTTACCAATCACCAAAAAACAAGGAGTGGGAGTTTTTAGTTCCCACTCCTTAAAATTTTTTCTCACTGCTCACTACTTACTTAATACATATCCCCGTATCCGCCGCCTGGTGGCATAGGAGGCATATCTTTTTTCTTTTCAGGGATATCCGTAACCAATGCTTCTGTGGTCAACATTAATCCTGCAATCGAAGTTGCATTTTGCAGGGCACAGCGAGTTACTTTTGCCGGGTCAATCACACCTGCCTGGACTAAATCAGTGAATTTATCTTCTGAGGCATCGTAGCCAAGATTAGGGTCTTTCTCCAACCTAATCTTCTCGGCGACTATCGAACCTTCTAATCCGGCATTTTCTGCAATTTGTCTTAAAGGTTCTTCTAATGCCCGTCTAACAATCATTGCACCGACTTTTTCATCCCCTTCTAATTTAAGTTTATCAACCACCTGTTGTGCACGCAGCAACACTACTCCGCCACCCGGGATAATTCCTTCTTCAACTGCGGCTCTGGTAGCATGGAGGGCATCTTCAACTCGTGCCTTTTTCTCTTTCATTTCGGTTTCAGTTGCCGCACCAACCTTAACTACTGCGACGCCGCCAGCTAATTTAGCTAATCTTTCCTGAAGTTTCTCACGGTCATAGTCAGAGGTCGTTTCATCAATTTGTAATTTAATCTGTGATATTCTGGCTTTAATATCAGCCGTATCACCTGCACCTTCAATAATCGTTGTATTATCCTTATCAATCGTTATCCTTTTAGCCTGGCCTAAATCGTCGAGTTTGAGATTTTCTAATTTAATCCCTAATTCTTCGACAACAACCCTGCCACCTGTAAGAATGGCAATATCTTCTAACATTGCCTTGCGTCTATCGCCAAAGCCTGGTGCCTTTACCGCCGCACATCGCAATGTGCCACGAATCTTATTCACAACTAAAGTCGCTAATGCCTCACCTTCTACATCCTCAGAAATGATTAAAAATGGTTTCCCTTTTTGAACTATCTTCTCAAGGATAGGTAAAAGGTCTTTCATCACGGATATTTTTTTCTCATGAATCAAGATATATGGGTCTTCAAGGACGCATTCCATTCGTTCGGCATCAGTTACAAAATATGGTGATAAATAGCCTTTATCAAACTGCATCCCTTCGACGACATCCAATTCCGTGGTCATTGTTTTTGATTCTTCGACGGTGATAACGCCATCTTTACCAACCTTTTCCATCGCATCGGCAATTAAATTGCCAATAGCGGCATCCATATGGGCAGAAATAGTGGCTACCTGTGCCATTTCCTTTTTCTCTTTAACCTCTTTGGCGTTTTTCTTAATCTCTTCTACCACGGCCTCAGTTGCTTTTTCTATCCCTCGTTTCAAAGCCATTGGATTAGCCCCAGCGGCAATATTCTTAGTCCCTTCACGGAAAATTGCCTGAGCTAAAACCGTTGCCGTTGTTGTTCCGTCACCTGCCACATCTGATGTTTTCGACGCTACCTCCCTTACCATTTGTGCCCCCATATTCTCATACGCGTTTTCTAATTCAATCTCTTTTGCTACGGTTACGCCATCGCAGGTAATCGTTGGTGAACCAAATTTCTTGTCTAAAACCACATTTCTACCTTTAGGACCTAATGTCACTTTAACGACATTGGCTAAGGTATCCACCCCTTTAAGGGTATTTTTTCTTGCCTCTTCTCCAAAACATAGCTGTTTAGCCATTTGTTTTATACCTCCTTATCTTTTGGTAATTAGTAACTGGTGAATGGTAATTAGTCACCATTTAACCACTTACTTTTAATTTCGTGAAGCCCTATTGATTTTGCCTTGAGTCAAGTCTACAACTGAATTGTCGATTTCTGGATTTTTTTTAATTTACAATTCGCAATTTGCAATCATAAACTCCTTATTCGATAATCCCAAAAATATCATCTTCTCGCATAATGAGATATTCTTTGTCATCAAGTTTTACCTCTGTTCCGGCATATTTTCCAAAGAGAATCCTGTCTCCTGCCTTTACATCCAACGGTTTTATTTCACCACTTTCTAATCTTTTCCCGGTTCCAACAGCAATTATCTTACCCTCCTGAGGTTTCTCTTTAGCCGTATCCGGGATGATAATTCCTCCCTTGACCTGTTCCTTTTCCTCCATTCTTTCAACTAACACTCTGTCTCCTAACGGTTTAAGTTTCATTGTCAAATTCCTCCTTTCTTATTTTAATTTTGGATTTTGAATTGGTTTCAATTCACAATTTCCAATCCAGAATTTTAAATTTCCCTCCCATTTGATAATCTAACTTCCCTTTCTATTAATCACCCCCCTTAATTTATTCAAAATTAGCACTCTCTTTTCTTGAGTGCTAAAATTATAACACAAGATATTTTTGTTGTCAAGAAAATTTTTTACTTATTCAAGAAAATTTGGGTGGTGTCTGAAAATAGCTAATCTCCTCTAACTGGATAGGTAAACCATTTCTCTATACTCCAAAGATGGTCAGTTAGTCCAGCAGCCATGGCCGAAGTTCGCTTCTGCCAGTATCCCTCTATGTCCTTTATTCGTAATGTTCGCACTATCCAACAAAAATTGTAGCTGAATCCAATGAAGTAAGAGATTGCATTATGCAGATTCCACTCCTTCGAAAAGCAATAACTCTTACGCTTCTTTCGTGAGTTCTTCCCACGATCCGTACCATTGTTTCGTTCCACAAATGAGGTATTAATTGTAGTACTCACCCTCGAGCGTGCAAGCAATCTCTCCAACAATTTCACTGTGCCAAATACAATCGTTTTCACCACTTTGACCACACGACCTTTCTCCCGCTTTTTGCTCACTGTAGCATAACACAAATCCTCTGGCATTTTTTTCTCAGACTTTGAGGAATCTCCCAAATCACAATCTTCGCCCAACTTCGCCGCTTAAAAAAATAAGTCTTGTATTATCAACAACTTACAGAGTAGAGAGGTTGAGTTTTGGCACTACAGTATGAATCCCCACAAAATGATTTGACTGTTTTCCCTGGTTGATAAGGTAACTCCAGGGCATTATAAATCTCTTGATGAGATAATTCAGCCTTTGAGGATTT
>JBFLYA010000183.1 GCA_040757115.1 bacterium
GATATTATTAAAAAAATTGAAATTAATAGAAACTAATAGAAATTTATGGAAATTTGTTGTTTTCCACAATCAATTTCTACCTATTTCTATAAATTTCAATCTATTTCTATTATCTTATCTCCATATCCCCCTTATCTCCTTATCCCCTTTTTTACACTGCTGATACATAACCTGAACGGTTACATTTTTTAGAACTTAGTAATGAATGAAAATCTATGCGAATTGTCGAAATCCGGGTGTGATATGTAGCCATAATCTACCGAAACCACAATTCCTTCAAAATATCCCTCTCCGGTGCTTTTAAATCCAACTCCTGCTGAGTAGCCTGTTTGTTGGTTATATCCGAGTCTAAGACCAAGTGATTGAGTCAACCAGTATTCAATGCCGCTTTGAAAATTAATAGCATTATCCTTCGGCATATCTATATCTAATGCCACTAAAGTCTTTTCTCCAAATAACTCAGGTTTGTAACATGCACCTAATTTTATATTGAATGGCAGGTCATTTTTTGCATCTGCGGTTTTTAATTTTGGACCTAAATTCTGGATATTTAATCCAAAAGAGGTCTTTTTTGTATAATGAAAGAGTGCTCCCAGGTCCACGGCGATGCCTGTGCCTTTATTACTGGCATAGTCTTGTTTAATCGTTTTTAGATTAAATCCAACAAGAACATTTTTAGGAATTAATAACTCTAATGCGTAAGATAAACAAAGGGCTAAATTATCTACTTCTAATGTTGTGGTTGGATTGCTGGCATTATCCCGACCATCAATACCACCTGCCCTTAACATAATTAAACTTACACCCATAGCTCTTTTTATGTTATTAATTGGTGGAAGTGGTTGTGAATAGGCAAGGAAATTAGTTTTTATATCCTCAAACCATATCGTATGAGCGGCGGTCATTTCTTTTGATTTGAGTTGGACAAGTCCTGCGGGATTCCAATATGTGGCATTAATATCATCGGCAATGGCTACCCCCGCACCACCCATACCAATGACTCTTGGTCCTTGCCCTATCTTTAGAAATTGCGCGGTAGCGATACCTACATTATCATCCCCTGCATAACTAATTACTGGCTGACTGAAGATTAAAATGCTCATTAATAATACTAACTTTTTCATTATAAATAACCTCCTTATTTTTGGTAATTGGTAACTGGTGAATGGTAATTAGTTACCATTTAACCGATTACTTACTTTGTAAGCGTTCAGGTGGTGTAAGAAAAGGAGATATGGAGATAAAGGAGATAAGGGGGGATATTATTAAAAAAAATTGAAATTAGTAGAAACTAATAGAAATTTATGGAAATTTGTTGTTTCCCACAATCAATTTCTACCTATTTCTATAAATTTCAATCTATTTCTATTATCTTATCTCCATATCTTCCTTATCTCCTTATCCCCCTTCTTACACTTTTAATGTATAACCTGAACGGTTACCTTACTTTAATAATTTCGTGAAGCCCTATTTGGTTACAGATAGAAATTTATTAAGCCGCTATTTTCTCTTTTTTCAAACTCTTTCCTATTAATAACTCTAATCTATTGACCCTTCTTTCTAAATCAGGTTTTAATAATATTTCTCTTTGTCCGGTTTTAATTTCATGAATATCCCCAACCATTCCTTTTTGTTCGACTTTAATCTCGTGAATCTCCTTCTGAATCGCTTCAAATCGGATATTCATTTCCTGGCGTAAATCTCTCATTTCCTCACGAAGTAATCTTATTTCTTCCCAAAGCCGGGTAAATTCCTGTTCATGAGACTCTAATTGCTTTTTTATCGCCTTTAGTTCTGGGACTAAAAGGTCTTGAATTACCTTACGAAATCCTGTAACTATCTCACTGATTTCTTTTATTTCATTAGCCATTATTTTCCCTTTATTGAACCACAATCAATTTTTTGGTTACCGTTACCTCTCCTGATTCATCAGCCGCTGTAAGTCTATAAATATATAATCCTGTAGCCACTTTTTTCCCGGCATTATTTTCACAATTCCAGAAAATAGCATCATTACCCGCTGGATATACACCATGACTTCCTTGTTTTCCTTGAGGAGATGCAGACGAATATTCTTTAGTCCAAACTTCATCTCCCATAATCGTATATATTTTAAGAGTAACTTTTGCATCTCTAATCAAGTCATATCTGAAGGTGACTCTACCACCTTTAGTCGGGTTGGGATATGCAAAAACACTTTCTTTGAATGTTTCTGGTTTTTCTGTTATTTCCGGGATAACATACATAATCGCATACATCTTTCGAATAATCTTTGTCTTGTAAGTCATTTGTTTATTATCTTGGTCCAGGTGGGCTGTAGTAATTTTTGCCCAATTTGTTCCATCGTATTCATAGATTGCCAGGTCTGCTTCTGTAAGAGAGCGTTGGGATAAATCCTTTACATCATCCTGGGTATAATACATAATAAGCTCAACTTCGTTATTAAATACCATTGTCTTTACATCTGGTGTGTCCTTAAGGAAGAATTGGACTACTGGTTTAACCACTACATAGCCAGTTCTTGTTGTAGTAGAAGTTCCAGCGGTTACAGTATCTGTTCCTACAGGAGAACCATTAACCGTAGTAGATTCCGGAATCTTTAAGCAAGTAACCCATTTTTTATATTGATAGTGATAATATTGAACCTCTACTGCCTTAGGCGTAGAATACATAATGGCATAGGAATCTTCTAAACTTACATCTGGATATTCAGGTAAATTCACTGTAATTTTATTATTGTTTTTATCTATATCATTAACTCCACTTATTTTCTCCCACATTGTTCCATTATATCTCCAGATAGCTAAATTGTCCTCTGTAATTCCTATTGGTAATGGTAATTTATGTCCATAATACATTGTAAGGGAAATATTACCTACGGGGGGGTCTAATGTTATATCAGTATGTTCAGTGTTAAACCACCAAAATTCTATGGCCGGGTCTATTGCTGTATAACCTTCATTTGGTGTAATAGTTCCCTGCTTAATACTAATAGTATTAGTACTCACTGTTACGCCGCTGGTAGCATAAGTATCAGCCTTTGTATCAGGAGGAATTTCCAGATAGGTTTTAGTCCCAAGACCTGGATAATTAAAATAAACATATATATAACCCTCTACACTGACATAAAAGGTAAGTTTTGGGCTATAACTATTATTACCTGAAGGGGTTTTATCCCATGCCTCTACCCAGATGGTATAAGTTCCTCCTTCATCAATGGTAAGGTTCTCATATATTATTCGGCCGCTATTTTCGGTTTCATTAATTTTTTCTTCTCTTCGACTACCACCAAATAATTTATTTGGTTCATCTTCTTCCCCGGTAGATTGTTTCTTGACTATAATTTTTGATGATGCAAAATCTACCTTTGACTTACCAGTTTCGATTTCTGACAAAGTTACTGTAATCTTCTGAATTACATTTGGTCCAAAAATATCTTTGTCTTTTAACACCGTACTGTCCACTAAAATGTCAAATATTTCAGGTCCCATTCTATCTAATATCGTAAAGGTAAATATTTGAGGCGTATCATCTGCACCATTTTTAGCATTGTCCACAGGTTTTACTTCAATCGTATAGTCATCTGGTAGAGTTAAGGGTGTTTCCAAAGTCCACTTTACGGTATCAATACCATTATTTGATGGCACACCCGGCATAACCAAACCAATAGAATTTTTAAGTATAATAGTAGATAAGCCAAAATCAATTCCTGCCCCACCCTGGTCCATTAATTGAGCAGAGATGACAGATATATTCTCAGTTGGTTCATGGATAGTATTCGCCCCCGGGTCGGTCATAACTATTACCGGTGCTATATAATCTGGTTTGATAATTGGAGAGTGAATTACTTCTACCCTACCTTCAACTGATTCAGAGGTTCTACTATATCCTTTTGCATGATTTGGTTTTTGATGCCACTTCTCGGCTATTGGATTTTCAGCCGGATCTCGAACATAATCTATAAATTTCCAGCACGAACCTACTAATTCTACTTGCATTCTTATAATATATGTCCCGTTTGGAATATTCCAATCCTTGATTCCAACACCCCAATCAATATAATATTGATTTTCATCTAAAGGGTCTCGCTGAAGAGGAACTAATGTATTCCAGTCATTTCCTTTATTTCCATCTCCCTCATCCGGTAAATCAGTGCCAAGTTTAGGATACCACCCCCAGCCTGTCTCTGTTCCAAAAGGGCCTGTATAATAATTAGGATAACCATTAGTAAACGGGTCATCATCTGAATCCCCTGTATTCAAATCAGGTAATCCTAAGGGTCTTAATTCATTCCCCTGGGCATCAAAACAGGTAAAGTCAACTAAAAGATAAGGTAAGGTGTAAATATCTTCTGAATCCATCTCAAATCCTAAATTTTCTAATTGAGACTTTGTTGCCTCTACTGTAACATGAATATTTGTCCAGAAATCGGTATCATCTTCTATCTGAGGGGTAGGAGTAAATTCAGTTTCATCAATCTTCAATTCTGTAATGGTAATGTTAATAGTACTTGCTTTTATTGCTCCAATTCTTTCTGTCGCTTTATTCCCAGCTGTATCAACAGCATTAATCTTAAAGGTATAGTCTCCATCTTTCACTAATCCTCCACACAAATTCTTTCCATCCCATGTTGCTGAACAATTATCCCCATATTGAGGTTCAGGAATAGTTAATATTCTAATCCGGTCGTTGTCCTTCCATATTTCTATTGTTACCTTAGACCCTATTTCTAAGAGGGTATATTTTATAGTTACATTTTCAGAGCCTGGTCTAAATATACCAGGGAAGGCACCAAAGTTAGTAATAACAGGTGGAGTAGCATCAATTACAATTTCCTCTTGACTGCGTATGCCATTATTTTCAGCATTGTTACCTGCAGAACTAAAATAACCATAGAAATAGCTTGTTGTATCGTCTTTTTGTTTTATAGTATATAAATTAGAATATACACCATCTCCGGCTATTACATCTTTATGAGTAACAGCTCCATTATCATAAAGAGAAATACCTTGCACAATTAAACCCATATCAGTGTAGGCTGCTCCTCCCATAGCAAAAGAGGCAATTATACCTTTAATCTCTCCCAGTCCCTGGTAATCATTGACTAATTTACCAAAATAAATATTAGCATTAGAAGCCTCAAACCTACCACTTTGTGAAGCAGTTCCTAACCAGATATGGGCATCATTATTATCATATACTACCACCATTGTTCCTGTAGCTATTCTTGGATCCTCAAATATTACCGCCGTAGTCGTTCGCGTTGGCTGTCCCAGTGTATTTAATATGTTTACTGCCGTTAGATTAATAATAACCTCATCATCTATTTTCATTACTTTTTTAACCCAGGTACCTTCTGTGATAGTAGATGTGGCAATATTGTTATAATCAGATACCGGGAATCCGAAGAAAATATCGGCATTAGATACACTAATTTCTCCATCTTTACTTGCCGATGTTACCCAGCTACAAGAGTTATTTGTAATCTTTATCTTATCTCCTGTTTTAATATTATTTGAATAAATAGTCATAGTTGAAGTAGCCAGGGTAATATTATTTATTGTGAATGTCCCATTTTCTGGAGTTAATGTTTTTAATCTAACAATTCTTGCTCCCGAGACAGGGGGGAACTCATTACCTCGCAAGGCAATAGTCCCAAAGATTTCATTGTTATTAATTGCAGGATTACCTGCTTTATCTTCAAAATAAGCCGAGTAGGCAAAAGTTCCCACATCTGTTTGGACAACTTTATAGTATTCCGCATATATTCCATTTCCACAGTCAATTAAATCTAATACCCTTGCATCAAAACTACATATTCCTATTCCCCCATCTGACTCTACTGAGTTGGTTCCAATCCAATCGGAAGATTGAAGCACGAAAATAATCTCCTGGTCCCGATAGCATGGATTTCCACCACTGTTATCTATCAGAAAATCAATCCTCGGTGGGGTATTATCTATCGTGACTAAGACAGTATCTTCCGCGGAATTACCTGCTGGGTCCTCTGCACTTAAATTTATTGTATGGGTACCTTCATCAAAAGCTACTCCATTTTCATCTAATCCTCCCCATATTACCCATTCAAAATAGTTCTGGGGTATAGTTCCGGTCCCTCCTAATAATATTCTTCCGTCTATACTTAATTGATAAGATATAGGGTCTAATTCGTCATTTTGTAAAATAATAGTAGTAGTATCCTGTATTCCTGTTGAGGTGCCGGGAGAAAAAACATCATCGGATAAAGAAATGAATACTTTCATCGGAGCAGTTCTATCTATCCAAACATAACAAGTCTCTATATTCGCTTGATTTCCTGCCTCATCCCATATATTTACCTGAACAGTATGTGTTCCTTCTAAGAAAGCCCTTCCATATTCATCGCATCCATCCCACACATAAGATATATCAACATTTGCACTCATTGTTCCTGTTGGGTTAGAAGATGGTATCCTATTATCAATTAAAATCTCATATTTCCCCGTCTCATTACTTTTAAATGTAATAGTTGTAGTATCTTTCTGACCGGGTGAGGATTGTGGGGAAAAATATGGCTCTGAAACCACTAAAGCCAAAATTTCAGGTTGTTTATAATCAGCCTGGATAGTTACAGTCCCCGGGTCACCACCATTATCCAGATCTACAACTATATCTGCAGTCTGGTAATTAACAAGTTGTAAGTTCTCATCACTCATTGCATCAGTAGAAATTTTCTGGATTATTCCCGTATATGTCCCATCATTAATCATTACATCCGGATCCCATCCATCATCCCTAAGTGTAAGTGTAAAAGTAGAGCCTGCTCTCGGAACAATAGTTACTTTTTTCTCCCCTCCCGTCATAGTTCCAGCATTAGCGGTTACAATTGCACTAGCACCATCTTTAAAACGTATACTCTCTCTCCCATCGCTATGGTATGTCTTAACTACATCTTGCGCACTCCAGGCACCCTGATTACTGAATCCAACTAATAACAAACCAATAAATATAGATTTTGATATACTTTTCATTTGTTTTTTACTCCTTTTTTTGAAATTTATCAGCCTTTCACGAAATTCATAGCTCCTTGATTAACAAGAAGTTACAAATACGCTTTTTTCTTATTGCCCTTCTACTATATAACTCCTTGTGCCTTTCACGAAATTCACAACATGTTGATTTGCTTGTAGTTACAGATGCACTCTTTTTCTTATTGTCCTCCTGCCATCTAACTCCTTGATTTCAAAAGAGTTGCAAACGTCAATTTCTTGCTTTTTTTTAATTTTCACCCCTTTTAAATAGGGGTGGAGGGCAATTTTACTTTTTCCCCTCTACCCAGAGGGAGGCTACACTTACCCCCGGTTTCCAGGCAATTCCCCCTTAATAAAGGGGGTTAGGGGGTTGTGATTGTTCAATCCATCCTTCAATTGCCCTTAAAACATTGTCTATATCTTTCTTTACATCACTATCATTGAATCTTATGAGAG
>JBFLYA010000184.1 GCA_040757115.1 bacterium
AAGGACAACCCCCTAACCCCCTTTATTAAGGGGGAATATGTGTTCTAAACCAGAGGATACGAGTCTGTGGATACTATACTAATTCGCTAATCTCTAATTCACTAATTCGCTATTTTCAGGGGAAACGTTCATGCCCACAGAGAGTGGACACAAAGGAAGATGAAAATGGGTTGGATGGTTTGATGGTTCAGGTGAAATCAGGCTGAAGCCTGCGGCTACCAGCCTTCCCGAGTCCCGAACCCCGAGTCCCGAGTCCCGATTTTCAGGATAAACATCCATCTCTTTAAGTTTTTACTTCTACAGTTTCATCCGTGTCCATCTGTGGCTGAATAGCTACGAAAAAATAAGGGAGTAATCTATATGAAAAGAACTCATACTAATGGCGAATTACGACTTAAAGATGAAAATAAACAGGTTACATTGCTTGGCTGGGTCAACCGTCGACGGGACCACGGCGGATTGATATTTATTGACCTGCGAGACCGCGAAGGAATTACTCAAATTGTATTTAATCCTGAAATAGATGAGATTTCTCATGCCCAGGCTCATAACCTAAGACCTGAATTTGTCATTGGCATCCATGGCTATGTCAGACCAAGACCTAAAGGCACGGCGAACCCTAATTTACCTACGGGTGAGATTGAGGTTATTGCCAATCATCTTGAGATTATTAATCCTTCTAAAACACCACCTTTTTTAATCGATGAGACGATAAATGTCTCAGAAGATACAAGATTAAAATATAGATTTTTAGACCTGCGCAGACCTTCTTTACAAAAAAACCTTATTCTGAGACATAAAATATATCAGGCAACTCGAAAATATCTTGATGAGCAAGGATTTATTGAGGTAGAAACACCAATGCTCATTAAAAGCACACCAGAAGGGGCACGGGATTATTTAGTTCCCAGTCGTGTCAATCCAGGTAAGTTTTATGCCTTACCTCAATCCCCACAACTATTTAAACAAATTCTAATGTGTGCCGGATATGATAAATATTTTCAGATTGCCAAATGTTTTCGTGATGAAGACCTGCGGGCAGACCGCCAACCAGAATTTACGCAGGTTGATATAGAAATGTCGTTTATTGATGAAGAGGATGTTTTTGAGGTCATCGAAGGGTTTATTGCCACGATATTTAAAGTTGGACTTGATTTAGATGTCCCAATTCCCTTTAAAAGAATTACCTTTAAAGAGGCGATGGATAAATATGGCAAGGATAGTCCGGATGTTCGCTTTGGCTTAGAGTTAGTGGATATTACTGATCTGGCTAAGAAGAGTAAATTCCAGGTTTTTTCAAAAACCGTTGCTGGGAAAGGGCAGGTCAAAGGAATTAAAGTTCCAAAACCTGATTTTTCAAGAACTGACCTGGACTTTTTGACCTCTTTTGTCAGTATCTATCGAGCAAAAGGACTTGCCTGGTTTAAGGTCAAAGAAAAAACGCTGGAATCATCAATTGCTAAGTTTTTCAGTGAAGAAGAACAGATGGCGATTATTGACCGATTTAAAGCAGATACGGATGATTTCCTGTTATTTGTCGCAGATACTCCAAAGGTTGTTGCCGATAGTCTGGCTAATTTGAGATTACATCTGGCAGATAAATTTAATTTAATTCCTCAAGAATTTAATTTTATCTGGGTAGTCGATGCCCCATTAGTTGAATATGATGATGAAGAAAAAAGATATGTCGCCGTCCATCATCCATTTACCTCACCAAAGGAAGAAGACTATCCATTAATCGAGACTAATCCTGGCCAGGTTCGTGCAAGGGCTTATGACCTGGTTTTAAATGGGATAGAGATAGGTGGTGGTTCAATCAGGATTCATCGCCGGGATATTCAAGAGCGGGTATTCAAATTATTGAAGATAGAAGAAAATGAAGCAAAAGAGAAATTTGGCTTTTTATTAGAGGCATTAGAATATGGCGCCCCGCCACACGGCGGGATTGCCTTTGGATTGGATAGATTATTACGGTTAATGGTTGGTGCTGACTCAATCCGCGAGGTAATTGCCTTCCCTAAAACACAAAGTGCTACCTGTTTGATGACCGATGCCCCATTTGAAGTATCCAATAAACAGTTGAAAGAATTAAGTATTGAAGTCAGACCCCACGAATAACTTGACTTTTATTTTTGTCTATGGTATATTTATTAAAACTTTAAAAAAGGAGTGAAAGAAAATGAAACCGAAATTAAAAGTAATAATGGTTTCACCAGAGGTAGTTCCATTTGCTAAAACAGGTGGATTAGCTGATGTTGTTGGATCTCTGCCATTAGCATTAACTAAATTAGGATGTGAGGTGCGAATTGTCCTGCCCAAATATAAAATGGTGGAAGAGTCTGAATTTAACCTGTTAGATATTGATAAGGAAGTAACCTTTAAGGTAGGTGAGACTCTTCAGAAAGCAAAAATTTTCTCCACCAAGGTCGCAGGAGTGATTACTGTTTATTTCCTTGAACATGAATATTATAACCGTGATGGACTTTATGGGACAACTGAAGAAGGGGATTATAAAGATAATCTTGAGAGATTTACTTTCTTTTGTGGTGGAACATTAGAATTACTTAAAACGATAGAATATAAACCGCAAGTTATCCATTGTCATGATTGGCAGACAGGATTAATTCCGGTGTATTTAAAAACATTGTATCAGGATGACCCGTTTTTTGAAGGGGTAAAAACCATCTTTACTATTCATAATTTAGCCTATCAAGGTATATTTTCCAAAGATGAATTTCCAATAACAGGTCTGGATAAAAAATTGTTCACCCCGGATAGGTTAGAATTCTGGGATAAGTTAAATATCCTGAAAGGGGCTTTGATCGATGCAGATATGTTAAGTACCGTTAGTAAAGGTTATGCTCAGGAGATAATGACGACAGAATATGGTTGTGGACTGGAGGGAGTATTAATCGAAAGAAAGGATAATCTTTATGGTGTAGTTAATGGTTTAGATTATCAAGAATGGGACCCGACTATGGATAAAGAAATTACATTAGGTTACGATATTAATACGATTAGTCGGAAAGCGAAGAATAAAAAAACACTTCAGCAAGAAAATAATTTACCCGTTGATAGTGAAGTTCCATTAATAGGGATGATTACAAGATTAGCCCCACAAAAAGGACTGGATATTTTAGCTGAGATACTGGATGAATTGATGGCGTTGAATATCCAGTTTGTGTTGTTAGGCACAGGTGATGCGAAATACCATATAAAAATGGAAGAAATTAAAGAGAAATATCCAGATAAAGCAAGCATTCATCTCACATTTGACCCACCGTTAGCCAAGAAAATATATGCTGGTGCAGATATGTTTTTAATGCCATCTAAATATGAACCCTGTGGTTTAGGACAACTTATTAGCCTTAGATACGGCACCATCCCTATTGTTCGGGCAACGGGTGGTTTGAAAGATACAATTACTAATTTTGACCCGCAACGCAAAATAGGAAATGGTTTTGTCTTCGAGGAATATACATCTGAGGCATTACTTTCAATCATCAAAGAAGCAGTAAATGTTTTTTGTAACGATAAAGAATCCTGGAGAAGATTGATTTTAAATGGTATGAGTGTGGATTTCTCCTGGGAATACTCGGCAAAAGAATATATTGAATTGTATGAAAAAGCAATGCAGAAATAAAAAAAATAGAACAAGGGTATAGAGAAAATGGTTCGAGTAAGATTTGCTCCGGCACCAACAGGATATTTGCATCTTGGAGGCGCCAGAACAGCTCTTTTTAATTGGCTTTTTGTTAAACAACAGCAGGGTAAATTCATTTTACGCATAGAAGATACGGATGTTAAACGGTCAACTGATGAGAGTGTAAATGCCATCCTCGACAGTCTGAAGTGGCTTGGCATCACCTGGGATGAGGGACCTTATTTTCAATCCCAAAGAACCCATATCTATCAAGAGTATGCAAAGAAATTATTACAGGATAATCAAGCATATTATTGTTATTGTTCCCCATCTGAATTAGAGATTCTTCGTAAAAAGGCAACTGGGGAGGCGCCAGGATATGATGGTCGGTGTAGAAACCTGTCCCCAACTCAGCGTCAGGAATATGAATCTTCTGGCAGAAAACCCACGATTAGATTTAAATCGCCATCTGGACTAACTCAAGTAAATGATTTAATTCGAGGTAAAGTGTCTTTTGATAATGCCTTGTTTGGTGATTTTATCATTTTTAAATCAGATGGGATGCCAACTTATAATTTTGCCTGCATCATAGATGATGCCTTGATGGAGATTACCCATGTCATTCGTGGTGAAGACCATATTTCTAACACCCCCCGCCAGATTTTATTATATCAAGCATTAGGATTTAAAATACCAGTATTTGCTCATCTACCCTTGATTTTGGGATTGGATAAAACGCCATTGAGTAAACGACATGGAGATGTTGCGATTGAACATTACCGGCAAGAAGGCTATTTGCCAGAGGCACTTATGAATTATCTCGCCCTTTTAGGTTGGTCAACGCCGCAAAGTCAGCAAATCTTTTCTAAAGAAGAATTATTAATAAAATTCTCCATAGACCGTGTCAGTAAAAACCCCGCTATCTTTGATTTAGAAAAACTACGCTGGTTAAATGGGGAATATATCAGAAGATTAGATATAGATTCACTGACCGTGTTATGTTGGGAATACTTAAATAAAATTCGAAATTCGAAATTTGAAATTCGAAATTTGAAATTTAAAGAGATAGTAAGACTTTTTCAGGAACGGATAAAGACACTTTCAGATTTTGTTAAACAAGCAGAATTTTTCTTTGTGAACAGCCCTAAATATCACCCATCTGCCGTTGAGCAAATCCTGATGAAAGACGGCGTCCGTCAAATTTTAGAACAGGTAAAAGATAGATTGGTTCAATTAGAACCGTTTGATACGAATTCTATTGAGAAAACTATTCGTGAATTAGCCGACCAGCTAAAAATAAAAGCCTCAGACATCATCCATCCTTTACGAGTAGCATTAACTGGAGATAAAGTTAGTCCAGGATTGTTTGAAGTAGTCGCTTTATTAGGAAAAGAAAAAGTCCAGGAAAGACTCATTAAAAGAAGGTGGGAAAATGGATAAATTGAAGATAGGAATTTTAGCCTCAGGTAGAGGGTCTAATTTACAGGCGATTATTGACGCCGTTGAGTTAGGGAATCTTTCGGCTGATATTGCCATAGTCATTAGTGATAACAAAGATGCCTATGCCTTGATTCGGGCACAAAAGTATGGAATTAAAACACTTTTCCTTGACCCAAAAGGATTTAGCAGAGAGGATTATGACCGAAAGGTAGTTGAGGTTTTACAGGAAGAGAATATTGAATTAGTAGTCCTGGCGGGATTTATGCGAATTATCACCCCTTATTTTGTTAATGCTTACAAAAACAAAATTATGAACATTCACCCGGCGTTACTTCCATCTTTCCTTGGATTACACGGACAGCGACAGGCAATAGATTATGGTGTAAAGATTTCGGGTGCAACAGTACATTTTGTTGAGGAAGGCTGTGATACAGGACCGATAATTTTACAAGCCGCTGTGAATGTTGAAAATGATGATACCGAAGAAACTTTATCTGCTCGAATTTTAGAACAAGAACATAAGATTTATCCGCAGGCTATCCAGCTTTATGCTGAGGGAAAATTAGAGATTATTGGGAGAAAAGTAAGGATAAAACAAAAATAATACTTGACGATTTAGAGATTTTATGGCATAATGGAGAGTAGAGAGTAGTTTGACGAAGATATCAAACTCTACTCTCTACTGACTACTGACTACTCTCTACTAACTATTTACAATAGTGGGCGAATAGCTCAGCGGGAGAGCACTTGCTTTACACGCAAGGGGTCACAGGTTCGAAACCTGTTTCGCCCACCACTTTCTGGTAACTGGTGAATAGTTACCAATTACCACTTATCAAACAATGGGGTCGTGGTGTAGCATGGTCTAACACACCAGTCTGTCACACTGGAGATCGCGGGTTCAAATCCCGTCGACCCCGCCAGTCGTTAGTTTGAATAATTTCGGCAAACAAATATCTTTTTTTGTAACCATTCACCTCACCACAGAGACACAGAGACGAACCAACCTTGCTCACAAAAAACCTTGACTTTTTTAGCCGCATCTTCTATAATAGAGATTGAAATAAAGAGGAGGTAGCAATGAAAATATCCAATCCTCATGATGTCTTCTTTAAAGAGGTCTTTTCTGATAAAGAAAGAGTTGTTGATTTCATCAACTCTACTTTACCTGAGGAGTTGAAGAAAAATCTTGACCTATCAACCCTAGTGTTAGATAATAATTCTTATATCGATGAGGAACTAAAGGAGAATTTCGCGGATATAGTTTATAATTGTCTCTACAGTGGCAAGGTCAATATCAAGATTTCACTTTTATTTGAGCATAAGAGTAAGCCAGTGAAATATCCACATTTACAGCTTCTCAGGTATATGCTGAAGATATGGGAGAGGAATATCAAGCAGAAAGAACAGTTAATTCCCATAGTTCCGCTTATCTTTTATCATGGTAAGCAGAGGTGGGAATTAAGAAAGTTGAGTGATTATTTTGAGGGAATAGATGAGGTATTGAAGGGATATTTACCCGAGTTTAATTATTTATTGACCGATTTATCCTGTTATAGTGATGAGGAGTTAAAAGGGAGGGTATTTATAAATGAAGCCTTAAAGGTTTCATTATTGGTATTGAAGAATATCTTTGATAAGAAGAGATTGAGGGAGCATATAGAGGGATTTTTTGCGATAGGGAAGATGTATTATGAAGAGGAACGAGGGTTAAAGTTTTTAGAAGGGGTAATTCGGTATATTTATAGTAGCACAGAGATTAAGCCAGAAGAGGTGATAGAGGCGGTTAAAAGTGTTTCTGAAAAAGGAGGTGAGGTAGCAATGACTACAGCTGTGAAATTAAGAGAGCAGGGATTACAGCAAGGATTACAGCAGGGATTACAGCAGGGTGCGTATAATAAAGCGGTAGAGACTGCTAAGTATTTGTATAGTAAGGGAGTTGATTTAGAGCTAATTGCTGAAGCAACAAAATTGTCACTTGATGAGTTGAAACGGCTTATCAATTAAGATGTTGAGGTAAAAAGTCTTACAAAGCAGAAAAATTAGTTAAGAGACAGCAAAGCAGGTTGTTATATGCACCGAAGGTGCAAAGGAATCGTAGCCATGGGTTTGAACCTACGGAAGATTAGCTTGAAAATTAATTGTAACCGTTCAGGCTATATATCAAAAGTGTAAGAAAGGGGATAAGGAGATAAGAGTGATATGGAGATAAGATAATAGAAATAGATTGAAATTTATAGAAATAGGTAGAAATTGATTGTGGAAAACAACAAATTTCCATAAATTTCTATTAGTTTCTATTAATTTCAATTTTTTTAATAATATCTCCCTATCTCCTTAATCTCCACATCTCCTTTTGTTACACCACCTGAACGCTTACT
>JBFLYA010000185.1 GCA_040757115.1 bacterium
CAATCTTTATATCCGGGGGTGGGTCAATTCTCATTGCCAAATTTGTTCATTTTTGATCTGATTTTTTTACATGGGTGGGTCAATTTCCATTGCCAAAAGTGGGTCAATTTTGGTTTGCCATTAACAGATGCCGCTACCATAGGAGATCGCCCTATCGCTATCTCCTCAAATCTGTCTCTTTCCTTCTTTAAAATACTAATCTTCTTGCGATGAATAGATATCTCTTCAAAATTCATAACACCTATTATATATATTAGGTGTTATTTTGTCAAGAAAAAAAATAATAAAATCTAAATTTTTTATTACTTTGTTACCCTACTTCTATCTAACACTCTATCAACTCTACTTTTTATTGGTGTTATCCCTTATGTCTGAATTGAAGTCTTATATCGGAACCCCCCCTATTTAAAGACAAATTTAGCACAACTATTTGATTTTCAATAAGATATAGCGATATCTCTTGTTTCTGATTCCTATCTACAATTGAAAGGGGGATTTAATTCCTCATCCCTTATGATTATATGATAGGATATTAATAAATTTTTGTCAAGCATTTTTTAAAAAATAATAAAAAATTGGTAACTATTCACCACGAAGGGCACGGAGAGCACGAAGTGAAATTTGATGAATTATCGAATAGAGTCATTGGATGCGCGTAACTATTCACCACGAAGAACACGAAGAAAATTAGATGGTCTCTGAAATTAACCACAAAGTACACAAAGAATACACAAAGAAATAAAGGGAAAAATTTATTCTCTCAAAAATCTTTGACTCTTTTGTGAAACTCTTTGTGATCTTTGTGGTTAAAAGAATTGTAGTTATTGTCAGACACTACCGAAAATTACAAGACCTTAAATTCCATTTCGTGTCCTTCGTGCTCTTCGTGGTGAATAGTTACTACTGAATAGTTACAAAAATTGTAACCATTCAAGTGGTAATTTACAGCAGAGAGGGGTTAGGTGTGTGTTTTTCTCTGTATTTTTGTGTCTCTGCGGTGAACAGTTACCATTTATCTCATGGGTGATCCCATTCTCTTCACATATCTGCTTATCCCTACCTCATCCATAAATTCCTGCTCTTGTTTTTCTACCCCTAATTTAAACTCCTCAAATTTCCTTTCTTTCAGGTTTTCGAGTATTTGTTTTTCTTGTGAGGCACCAATTAATTTTTTAGTTACTTCTTTTATTTCTTCATTTAGCTCATTAAGTCTTTTTTTCTGGTTTTCGATATTCTCACGGAGTTTAACGATATAATTATAGCCCCATATAATTTCTTCGATTGTCAGGGTAAGATTTTTTTGCCTTTCACCAAGCAAGAAAATTTGTGTTTGCAAATCCTCTTGTAATGACCATAATAGATTTTCTTGCTGAAGATATTCTCGTTTTAAATGAGCCAATTGCGTTTTTAATTTATCTTCGTTATATTTTTTAACTTCTAAAACTCGTTCTAATCTAAAATTAAATCCTGGCATTTTATTATCCCCTGAAAATAGTAGTCAGTAGATAGTAGTCAGAATACAAAAAACTGTAAGCGTTCAGGTGGTGTAACAAAAGGAGATGTGGAGATTAAGGAGATAGGGAGATATTATTAAAAAAATTGAAATTAATAGAAACTAATAGAAATTTATGGAAATTTGTTGTTTTCCACAATCAATTTCTACCTATTTCTATAAATTTCAATCTATATTCTATTATCTTATCTCCATATCACTCTTATCTCCTTATCCCCTTTCTTACACTTTTGATATATAGCCTGAACGGTTACAAAAAACTTTTGTTTTTCCCCCTAATTTTCTACTTCTTATCCTTCTGTGCCTTCTTTGCTGGCGAATAATTCCATTAATTGTTTTACCGCAGTTTCATAATCTACCTTTTCAAATATTCCTTGTTTTAAAAAGGCATTTACCTCATCAATCATAGAGAGGGCATAATCAATTTTGGGATTACTGCCTTTAACATAGGCGCCAATATCAATGATGTCTTGGGCATCGCGGATGGTGGCAATTATTTCCTTAAGTCGTCTTGCGGATTGCTCATGTTCTGGCGGCACAATATCTATCATCACCCGGCTGACACTTTGTAAAACATCAATTGCCGGGTAATGATTTCTTGCGGCTAAATCTCTCGATAAAACCACATGTCCATCTAAAATTGCCCGGACATTATCGGCAATTGGTTCGTTCATATCATCGGCATCGACTAATATCGTATAAAGGCCGGTAATAGTGCCTTTTTCTGATGTTCCTGAGCGTTCAAGCAATTTAGGTAAGATAGCAAATACAGATGGGGTAAAACCACGAGTAGTCGGCGGTTCGCCAATTGAAAGGCCTACCTCGCGCTGAGCACGGGCAAACCGTGTAATAGAATCCATCATAAACATCACATCATAACCTTTATCCCGAAAATATTCGGCAATAGCCGTTGCCACAAAAGCCCCTCTTAATCTAATTAAAGGTGGCTCATCTGATGTCGCCACAACAACTACTGACCTGGTTAATCCTTCCTCCTGCAGGTCTCTTTCGATAAAATCTCTGACCTCTCTGCCTCGCTCTCCAATCAAGGCAATAATATTAACCTGTGCTTTTGTAAATCGAGCAATCATACCCATTAATGTACTTTTACCAATACCACTTCCAGAAAATATACCAAATCGTTGTCCTTTGCCAACAGTAAGAATGGAATCAATGGCTTTTATTCCCAGAGGTAATGGATTTTTAATTCTTGGTCGTTTTAAAGGGTCTGGAGAAGGATTAAAGATTGGATAAAAATCATCTGCACGGCAGGGAGGTTTGCCATCTATTGGTTTGCCAAGACCATCTAATATTCTACCTTTTAATCTCTCACTCACCGGGACAAGGAGTGGTTTTCCAGTGGATATGACCTGGCATTCGGGGGCAATACCATTCATTTCACCCAGAGGCATCAATAAAACCCGACGGTCTCTAAATCCAACCACCTCGGTTTGAATGACTTTTGAACCTGGAAGCCGTATCTGACATAATTCTCCCAACTGTGTTGGTGGACCTTCTGATTCTATGGTTAGCCCAATAACCTGTTTAACCTTTCCTCCCAGTCGAATGGTATCTAAATTATCCAGAACATCTTGAAATTTAGCCAATTTAGACATTACCATTCTTCCCTCCCCATTTTTGTAACCGTTCAGGTGGTAATTTACCGCAGAGACGCAGAGGAACAGAGAATAAATTAGAGCACATAAAAGATTATTGATGCAGACATGGAAATACAGAGGCCCTGCTTGCCGAATGTTCAGCAGGCAAGCCAGATTTGTTAATCCATCCCTGATTTTCATCAGGGCAAGCTCTTGAGTACAACAACATTAAACTTGCCCTGGTGAAAAATCAGGGATGTTAAGCATCTCGTCCATAGATTTTAATTTTTTTCTCTGCGTCTCTGTGTCTATGCGGTGAACAGTGACGACTTATTTCCTTATTCCCTTGTTTCCTTATCCCTCAATGCCTCATAGATAATTTCTAATTGTGAAGAGATAGTAGCATCAATCAGTCCAAAATTAGTTTCTATGAGACAGCCTCCTGGTTCGATATTTTCATCTTCTTCAAAATTTATTCCTTCCAGACCAAAAACTTGAGAGAGGAGTTCTTCCTTTTTTGATGATAATTCCTGGAGATGCACGGGATTGATTTTTACCTTGATTTCTTCTTTGTTTTTTACCTTTTTAAGTGTCTGGGTTAAATTTTTTAAAATTGCCTGTTTATTTGTGGCAAGTTCTGTTTTAATTATTTTTTTGGCAATCATTAAGGCTAAATCAAGAATCATTTCTTGATTAGTCTGAATAATTTCTTCTCGTTTATGTTTTGCCTCAAGCAAGACATTATGGATTTGACTTAAAGTCTTTTTTATCACCTCCTGACCAGCGTTGATTCCTTGTTCTTTACCTTCCTTAAATCCTTGTTCATAACCGTCTTGTTTGGCTACTTGAGTAACCTGGTCTATTTCCGAATTAGTTTTTGTCAGAATTTCATTAGATGATTCTTTCGCCTCATTAAGGATTTGATTAGCTGATTCTTTCGCCTCAGTTATAATTTTCTCTGCTTTTTCTTTTGCCTCAAATAAAATATCTTCCTCGAGGTTACGATTTTTTTGACTTGCCTCTTTAATTTTCTTTTGTAAATTGAGTAGTTTAATCTGTCCTTTTTTAATTCTATTTTCTATAACATCTAATATAGTTTTCCCTTCAGGTGCTGGTTTAAGTTGAAACTCCAGCATTACTTCAGCGCCATCTGGAGGTAAAAATTCCTTTCGATAGATATTAGACAATGATTTTCTCCCCACCTTTTCCGCCGCGAGCAACGACTATTTCTCCGGAGTCTTCCAGTTGTCTAATCACATTAATCACCTTTTGCTGAGCTTCTTCAACATCTCTTGCTCGGACAGGGCCTAAGAATTCTATTTCTTCTTTCAACATAGCCGCGGCGCGTTTAGGCATATTTTTAAAGACCATATCTTTAGCCGTATCTGAGGCACCTTTAAGTGCCATAGCTAATTCACGAATATCTACTTCCCGCAAGACTCGTTGTGCTGACCTATCATCCAGTCGAGTAATATCTTCAAATGTGAACATTCGTTTTCTAATTTCTTCGGCTAACTCCGGGTCTTGTTCTCCAACACCTTCTAAAACTGTTCGTTCTACATCTCGTTCGACCTGATTTAACATATCAACGACTGAATCAACTCCACCTATTCGTGCCTCCTTTCCTTTAGTCGTGGTCGTGAAAGCCGCCAATTTTGTATGTAATATAGTTTCTACTTTTTGAAGTGCCTCTGGAGAACCTCTTTCCATCACCGCTAATCGTCTGACGACATCCGCTTGAATCTCAGATGGTAACTCACTTAGAATAACTGATGCCCGTTCTGGAGGTAGATAGGCTAAAACCAAAGCAACGGTTTGTGGATGTTCAGCTTGAATCGTAGTGAGTAGTTGAACCGGGTCAACCTTACGCATAAACTCAAATGGTTTCTTTTGAGAAAGTAATTTATCTATTAATTCCTGAGCCTTTTCTTCACCCAGCGAGCGTTTTAAAAGTTCTTTAGCATAGTCCACACCACCTTGAAGTATAAATCTCTGTGCCGTCATTATCTGATGAAACTCATTCATCACCTGTTCTCGCTGTTCTGGAGAAATCTTTGGCAAATTAGCAATTTCCATTGTCAAAGATTCCATCTCATCTTCTCGTAAATATTTGAATACCTCAGATGATATTTCACTTCCCAGTGCAACCATAAGTATTGCGGCTTTTTGGGGACCGGTTAATTCAACTACAGCCATAATGATTTGCCTCCTTTTACCAGTGTCGTGTTGAACAAATAACGCACGGAATTTGATTCTGGTAACTGGTGATTGGTAACTGGTAATTAAATACCCTTCGGCTAATCTCAGGACGAAACTATTTAACCAGTTACCAGTTATCCGTTTGCAGGTTATGAAATCTGATGATACGCCGTGTAAAACTCACTCAACACCACAATAGTTATACTATGCTGCTTCTGCCTCAGCCAACCAGGTACTAAGCGTTTGGCCTACCTGTTGTGGAAATTGTCTGGCCAGGTTTTTAATTTCTTCTTCAAAAGGTGTAATTCCTTCTTCTGCTAACTCCTCTTTTTCTTCTATTTCTTTTCTTCTTGCGGCTTCTAATGCGGCGATTCTTGCGGCTTCTTCCCGAGCAATAACTTTTCTTCGATGAATCATCAAAGCAATCAAACCACCAATTAAAAGTAGGACTAAAATTCCCGCCATAATATACATTCTGATTAGTGCCTGTGATTCTTCCTTGGTGGTTCTTAGTTCTTCTACCCATTCGTTGGTGCGGTCGAATTGAACATTTTCTACCTGAACAATATATTCACGGTCAGAATATACTTTTCCTTTTTCTGCACCAATAGCGCCCCAGACTAAATTCTCATATTTTTTCATTTCCGGCTGAGTGCGTGGTTTATAGATGAGTTTGTTATCTTTATCGAGTTTTAATTTACCATATTTATCTCGCTCATAGATTCCATCAATAACGACCGCAACTGATATTTTAGATATAGCCGGAGATTTTACAGTCAATACCTCCTCTTTATCTGCAAGATAATTAATTCTTGATTCATCCTTTTTATACTCTACCGGTCCTTCGGAGGTAAGCACACCTTTGTAAGCAGGCATTTGAGCCTCTACCCCGGCTGCACCACCAGGCATCGTTACTTTTCCTTTAAGTTCTTCCTTTATCACCTCATCACTTACCTTTAACTGCTCAAATCCTGGCATACTATATTTTTCTTCTTTACTCTCAACACGGTCAAAATTCATCTCCCATTTGACAAATACTTCAATACTATCCGGGGAAACTACCCGGGCTAATTTTTTACGAATCTTTTGTTCTAAATCTTTAGCCTCAGCGCGCTGAACATCTAATTGTTTAACGGCTAAGTCTTCAAGTTTTCCATCTACAGATTCTTTTATGTCGGATAAAATATTACCTCTATTGTCAACAATAGTCACATTTTCAGGTGATAAGCCTTCTACGGCGTGAGTTACTAAGTTAATTATTCCTTTGACCTGGTCAGTAGTTAAGGTAGTTTGAGGAGCGAGTTTTAATTTAATGGATGCAGTTACATCTTTTTCTTCTTCAGTAAATAATTCTTTTTTAGGTAGGACTAAAAGGACTCTTGCTTCGTCTATATTGTCTATTCCCTCAATTGTTCTTGTTAGTTCGCCTTGTAAGGCTCGAAGGAAGTTAATTCGTCGTTCATAATCTGTTATGGCTAATTTAGTTACATCAAACAATTCATAACCAACAATGCCACCTTTTGGTGCTAATTCTTCTCTGGCTAAATCTATTCTTAATCTATCACGGTCTTTTATTGGAACCTTAATCGTTGTCCCAACTAATTTATACGGTTGTTTCCATTCATCCAGTTTAGCGGTTATTTTTCCTGCCTCTTGTGGCTCAATATTAACATACAGATTAACATACTCTACTTTCCCAACATATTGGAGTGAGAATAACAGGACTATAAGTACTCCTGCGGCAACTCCACCAATCGTTATCTTTTGGGTGCGAGTCAAGCCATTCCAAAAAGTAATGATTTGTGTTAACCATGCTGGCATCTGTCCCCCCTCCCATTTTTGGGTAATTGGTAACTGTTAGTTAGTACGTGCTTAGCGTATTCTGAATGACGCTAATTTAAGGCGTAACTCTTTGGTAAATAATACGATCCCGATGTAAAATATTCCACGAAGGGCTTAATGCAAATATCAAAATGTAAAAATCAAAATTACAAAGCAAAATGCAAAAATACTTGTAAGGCAATAAAAAAATCAAATATTAAATATTAAAAATCAAAAATAAGAATAAAAGAATTCCTTAATTTTGATATTTGCTCTTTGATTTTTGATATGATATTTGATATGTCATTTTGCATTTTAATATTTAATTTT
>JBFLYA010000186.1:0-2953 GCA_040757115.1 bacterium
TAAAGGAGAGTAAGGATAAGGTCTTGTGGCATTGGAGGTGTTTTAAATTCAAGCCCTTTCTCCTCATCAAGAAGAAAGTTGATTACATCCAGAGGTTTTTCAGGAGGGCTCGTTCTAAAGAGACCATTTTCTTCAATCATTTTTATAAGTTTTGCCGGATTAAAAGAGGGCTCTTCTAACTCATCTTTTGCTATTATGAGATTATGAAAGAGATAATTTCCTGGCCTTCCGAGGTTGTCTTTACCAAGGTATATTGCCCTTCCTAAGACAAACCGTTTTTCACCTAATGGATAAAAGATATATTTCGTGGGTGTAGGCATACCTTCTTTGTAAAGGAGTTGACCTGGAAGGACATAAAGGGAATGGTTCTCTAATTTTATTCGCTCATCTTTAGTAATTCCTTGCGTGGCGGTAAGGGTAGTAAATCCTTTCACGCTACTTGTATAGATATGTTGTTCTAATTTCATAAGTGTCCCTCCAGATGTAGTATCCATAATGTTGGGTCGAAGATATGAAACGGGGCTAAATGGGTTATTCTACCATCTACTGCCTTACAACCTAAAGAGGATACAGAAGTCATATAGACAGAGTTAAAATTAACCTCAATGGCATTGTAAAAGGCAGGATATTTATTTTTGATGTATGTGCTAATATCAAAGGAGTGCTTTTTTAATTCATGAAGATAGTGAGGGATTCCCTCAATAGATGGAAGATTATCACTCCGTTTTTTAGATAACGGTCCATAGATATTATCCTTACCCCACATTTCATCTGCCCAGATAAAGCAGAGCAGGGCATTCTTTTCTTCAGTCCATCCCCTTAGTGCAAGGAAGGTTGTATTAAAGAGGTTATGTAATCTCTCTGAAGCAGATTGAGGGTCTTCTTCAAGAATCTTTGGCAGGTTTATCAAAAATACCATTGTCTCAACCTTATCTAAAATAGGCAGATTTTCTCTAATCCTCTCATCAACCTCAAAGGTTTCTCCACCAACATCATAGAAGACAAAGATAATCTTCTTCAGTTCGAATCCTTTTTTGAATAATCCTTTAAGTCCCTTTATTTTGAATGGGATGTTTTGAAGGAGGAGTATCAAAGGGGTGCGAAACATTACAGGCGTTGCACCAGGAAGGTGTCCTTGTTGCAAAGGGATAACATAATTTGAGTGGATGTCATTCAGGGTTTCCTGATTTAATCCTAAGAATGAAAACTTAGGCCATATCTTTGATATGAAGCCTTCATAGAGTGTATAAAAGAAGCTACCGAAGAAACAGGTTTTGCCATACCCCCTGTAACCTATAGTATAGATAAAGACAACAGGTGTACCTTCCATAACCTCATTAATATAAACTGGAGGTATCTTTATCTTCTTCTCAGGGCATTCGCTTACTGAGTCATTATGAAATTCAGGACAGAATGGACAGGTAATCATAGTTTCACCTCCTTTACTTCCTTGAATATATGGTTAAACAGAGTTCTTTAAATCTAATCTTATTTCTCCTCTTCTTCTAACTACACCAATAAGAAATGAAATGATAAATCTTCTTTATCCCTTGAACTTTTCTTCCTTTCCATCTTAAGGATTTTCTTTCATTACAATTGCGATTATTTTCTCAATAAATTTTTGGGCAGTGGCTATGGCTAATTTTGCTTCAGAAGATGTAATTTCGTTTTCAGAGTCATAAATAAAATCATGCCGTTGACGGCGCATACGATTAAAGCGACTAATAATGTTTTCGTATTCTTCTCCCAAAATCATCTTTGTAAATTCAACAATAGTTTTGTGTGAATTCTTTGCCGTTGGGAGGTATCCTTGAGAATACATCAATGACTTACCAGCTCTTATCATAGCATGATAAGAAATAGCAAAAGACCATGTTAAGTCTATATCTAAAACCGACTCAGCAGTTTTTAAATCCTTTTGTGCCCTTTTTAACTGCTTTTCTATCTGTTTAAAATCAGGTTTTTGTTCCTTTATAAGATTATCCTGTAAGAATTTTTCGTAATTCATCCTCTACCCCTATTAACATTACTATTTTATCTCTTAATATTTCTAAAAGAAATGGATTCTTTTGTTCAATTTCTTCTTTAAGCTCCTTCATTCTATATAATTTATAGTTTATTTCCCTTTTTAAAAGTTCTTCTAATCGGTCGAGTTCTTTGATAAGTTTATCTTCATCGCAATCTCCAATTATAAAGAGGTCTATATCTGAAAGATAGCTTTCTTTGTCTTTTGCATAGGAGCCATAGATGAAAGAATAATTAATAGAGCCAATCTTTTCTAAGATTTCCTTAATACTACCGGCTACCCCAACGGTTTTAAAAACTATACTTTTTAACTCATTATATAGTGGGTAATCCTTATTGGCTTTAAAATATCTTGCATTGGCTTTATATTCACTAATCAGAACCCTTTCCTTTTCCATATTGTTTATGGTTCTCTGAAAATTACCCGGTTTTTTACCCAAAATCCTGCCAATTTCTTGCATATAAAAAGATCGGTCAGGATTAGTTAAGAAAAGTCTTAATAATTCAGCCTTATTTTTGGTCAATTCTCTCATTTTGTTTTTTTACCCTCCATATGTGTTACGCATATAATTATATGCAATTAGCATACATAAGTCAACCTTTATGTGATTATTGGCATCATTTAACTCTACATCTAATTCTCCGATAATACCCAGCAAAAGCCGAAATTTTTGTCTCTTGTCTTTCTACTTGGACTGCCTGTAACCAGCGCCTCTTCTTTATTGCTGTATTTCAGATAAATCCTGCCATAAGGCTCTTGTGAAAATTCAGAGACAAGCTCACCACACCCCAAATCGCTTCTCTTTATCCCAATCTTACATAATCCCTCAAGCAGTTTTAATATTCTTCTCTCTATTTTCTGGGTTGTTTTCATATATTCCAATGCTTCCTCAAATAGATTCTCATCCCTGAAGGCTGTATCGTAAGC
>JBFLYA010000186.1:3053-7416 GCA_040757115.1 bacterium
AATTATCCTGTATTCTCACAAAGAAAGTGCTCTCATCAATAAATACCACATCCCTCTCATAGACAGCATAAGAATCCTTCTTAATCAATGAGGTTTTACCCAGGCAAATGGATGAAATCCTCCCTTCTTCAATCTCTGCCTGGGAGATAACTCGGTTTAATGTCTCTTGAGTCGTAACCTTTGGTTCACCTGCAGATTTAATAATCTCATCTATGTAGCGCCTTTTCTCATTATCAAGAAAGATAAATTTGGGTTCAGGAAGAGAAGAGGAGCTGACACTTATTGGTATGGGATGACTATTATTTATGGCAATATCAACTGATGTTTCACCATAGACACGCAGATTTATATCAAGCTTTCTTGCCTTTAATCCTGTTTTGCTGGTTAAGCAGAGATGGCTATCTTCAAGTTTAAAACAGGTCTCTATGGGTTCTGTATCTGCTTTAATGCTATAATCAAAAGGGATAGCTTTATTGTCAAAGAAGATTTTGAAATCACTTATGACGGTCTCAAATAGGGTAGTTTTAACCAACTCATTAAGTCTTTCGATGCTTTCGTTTCCTACAATAGAAAGATACTCTATATCGGAGTCAGGATACATATTTGGCTCAGTTGAGAAATCAAAAAGGAGAATCTCATTAAATCTTTCTTTTAGTGCCTCTTGCCAATCCTTGAAGTCGTGTATCGGATTTTTATTAAAGACAATCAGATCAAATTCCTTTTCATTAAATTTGCTGAATGCTCCTTCTATGAGTGGGGTGATAAATCTACCCCTTTGGGTTATCTTATGCATTTGGGTAAAGGTTTTTATTGGTCTGCACCATTTTTGTATGTCTGGTTCAAATATGGTTTGTCCTAATCGCTGTAATGATTCTTCATCTAACATCTCCCAAAAGCCTAAAAACCCTATTTTGTTTGCGGCATCAAAATATTTAGCCCGATTAATAATCGCTTTTAACATCTCCCCTTCCTGGTCTGACATAGGACTGCTCATATCCAACAGACAAAACAATTTCTTGCGTCTTATTTTAATTGTCTCTTTTTCCACAAAAGCATTAAACATTCTATCACCTCAAATTAAAATTCAAAAGTCAAAATTCAAAAGTCAAAAGTTCAACTCAAAAATCAAAAGTTTTTGCTTTTTAATTTTAAGATACTGGCTGCAAGCATTTTTGCTATCTCATCAACTTCAACCATGAAAACATTTACCTTCTTTTCCTCTGCCAACCCCGTATCATTTAATAAACTAAGCCAATATTTCGTTTCATTAGCACTTTTAAGAGCTATTTCATAAAATCTTTTAAATTCTAATCGAGAACTTGATGCCCTAGCCTCTATAAGATTTGCACCGATAGAGGTAGCTGAACGAATAAGTTGGTCCATAATAATCCAACTACTTCTTTTGTTTGGCAGGCTATCAGCTAAAGCTATAATCCCTAAGCTGAATTTGTAGCACCTTGCTTTTAAATCAGTTTTGAATTTTGAATTGCAATTTTGAATTTTGACTTTTGAATTTTGACTTTCTTCCATCGTCTTTTAAAACTAAACGCCTACATCTAAATTTATCCCATAAACTTGCAGTCCCTTTTTGACCTTATTCATAAGGTTATCTGAAAAGATACCGGTTAGATATCCTTTTTCCTCACTTACTGAAAGCTCAATCTGGCTTGTTTCTTTATCTACCAGGTCGTTATAGCTTGCATAGCGGTTATTAAAGAAATAGACCTTTTGATTACTGCTTCCGCGCCAGAGTAAGGTTTTGGGGTTGTCTTTCTCATACCTTCCATCAATCAATATATCCAGTTGGGAAAGGAGCAGGTTAACATATTTGTCGTTTTTTCCCCGGAGTTCATTGTATGTGTAGCCGCTATACGAGACAATAGACAATCCGTGTTCTTTCAAAACAATACTCAAATGGTATAAAGCCTCTGCCTGGTCAAATGGTTCTCCACCTGAGTATGTTACCCCTTCTATATCCGTGGTTTTGATTATTAAGTCTGCCAATTTCTGAATATCTATAAGATGTTTCGGCTCTTGTGGAAGAAATTCTTTATTCCTGCATCCAGGACACATCAAAGAGCATCCTTGAACCCAGATGACAAATCTATTCCCCGGACCATTAACCAATGAAGAGCTGGATATATTACCAATGTTTAGTAAAATACTCATTTTACTTCAAATAATAATTGTTTTTTATTGCTATCCGTAAATATTTGTATCTCGCCTTTTTTTAAATTTTTCCCATATATTTTACGAAGAAGAACTCTGGGAAGATATTGCCGAATCTCCTGGTCAATGCTATTTACCGCCGCAGAACCTCCAAATTCCATTATCTCACCCTTATATTTATCAAGCAAGTAAGGAATAACATCTGCGTTTATGGATAACCTTGTATCCACATCCAATATCCCCTCTTTATATGCCTTATTGAAATGTGCTTCAACCTGGTTTAAGTAATGTTGAATCATATCTTTCATTACTTTCTCATCCAAAATACAGTTAAAAGGTATGATATTTTGTTTCCCTATTCTGCGGAGCAATTCAGGTCTGCCAATCTCGCTGGTAAAAAAATTTACCACACATTGATGAAAATGCTTCTTTATTCCCTCTTGATTCTTCTCTCTCTTTAGCTTATCCACCTTTTCTTTTTCTATAAATTCTTCCATAATCTTACCTGCATCATCTTTAATTGAAACTACATTTTGTCTATTCCCTACATTTGAGGTAAAGATGATGACTGCCTGAGAAAATGAGGCAGACTCACCACTTCTATCGGTAATTATTCCGTCCTGAAGTATCTGGAGAAAGATAAGGAGAATATCTGGGTGGGCTTTCTCTATTTCATCAAAGAGGATGACAGAGAATGGTTTCTCCCTTAATTTGGAGACCAATATTCCTCCACCTTTTTTATACCCTACATAACCTGGTGGTGAACCTAAGAAGGTAGAGATAGTATGCTCTTCTCTATATTCGGACATATTAAACTGGATTAATGCCTCTTCGGTATCAAATAGAAATCTGGCAAGTTTTTTAGCCACAAATGTCTTACCTACCCCAGGAACTCCTGCAAAAAACAGAACCCCTCTCGGTGCATTAATTCTTCCACCGGTAACCTTATCAATATCAACCTTAGCCGCCTCCATAATCTTAATCACTGCGTTAATTGCCTCATCTTGACCTTTTATGTCTGCGGTGAAATAATTAAATGCCTTACTCAATTTCTCCCAGGTCAACTCTGCCCAATAGTTTTTTCGTTGACCATATTTGTAGGTATAGACCCTTTTCTCAAAATCCGCTACATCAAGTCTATTGTCATTATCAAAAGAAGTAACATTATAAAGTTGCTCTATCTCTAAAAACCTTAGATTTTCTGTAAGGTTTACGCATTTCATTATATCCTCTTCTTGAACCTTTAGTAATTTTTCAAATAGGGTCGCTCTTTCACTTCGTTCTAATAAAGGAATTTGAATCCTGGCAACCTTGGGGTTATTTTCCCATAATTCATTGGGAATATAATCTAAACAGGGTGTAATAAAAACAAGATATTGATTTTTTTTTAGTTCTTCAATGAGATTCTGTAATGCTACGATAATCTTCTTCTCCTCTTCTGAATAAATATTCTTCTCAGGGTTACTTATCAATTTCTCAGCCCAGTTAATTATATAGCAAGATGAAAGATTCTTCTCTCTTCTTCTGCGATATGCCTCTCTCAACCCAAAGATATCCTGAATAAGTTTTGAATCTGCCAAGCCTGTGATGGTATCATCAGAGGAATCAGAACTGGAGTGAATAATCCTCTCTTTATTAACAATGTCGTATTGGCTTAAAATGTAAGGGGGTGGTAATATTCTCTTGATAGAGTTTGCAAGGTAGTTCATAAGGCTGATAGAGGTAAAACTATGTATTTCCTCATCTGGTTGATAAAGATATTTATCAGAGGTATTACCTGATATAATTATCAGATTCTTTATCTTCAAATAATCTTCAAATTCCTGTTGCCATCTTGGTTTATCCATGTTTATTCTCCTCCTTATTTCCCCTTTTTTATCTTATCCATAATTTTACGAGCAAGGCTCAAAAATGTATCCTTTTGAAGATTTGTTATTATTCTTTTACCTTCCAGCATTGAAGTAATTCTCCCAAACCTTTTTTATTTCTATAGGCAAATCTAATTCAGAAAGAAGCCTTTTTATTTCATCCCAGTCTAACTCAGCAATATCCTCTGCCCTCCCGTGTGTTAATACTTGTTTAATATACCACTTCCTCTGCCAGGGGTCATTAAGGTCAATCTCTTTATTGGTTGACCAAACTATATATCTCTTTGGTCTTATCTTCATTTATAAAAACCTCCTCATTCTTAAGC